>JAUZQO010000060.1 GCA_030950925.1 Mariprofundaceae bacterium | reverse complement strand
CCACCCGAAACAATCACTGGAATGGATACAGCTTTTGCCAAATGGACTGTTTCTTCAATATTCGGGCCCGATAACATGCCATCACGGGCAATATCGGTATAAATAATCGCAGCCACACCATCATCTTCAAATTGACGCGCCAAATCAACAGCTTTCACATCGGTCACATCATCCCAACCATGCACCGCCACCATGCCAGCCTTCGCATCAATCCCCACACAAACTTGCTTAGGAAATGCAGCACAAGCTGCTTTGACAATCTTAGGATTAGCAATCGCAATTGAGCCTAAAATCACACGGTCCACACCCAAATTCAACATAGCTTCAATCATATTTAAATCACGCAAGCCACCACCGAGTTGCACAGGAATGTTCATCACCTTACAAATCTCACGAATCGCTTCTTGATTCGCAGGTTTACCTGCAAAAGCACCATCCAAATCCACCACATGCAAACGTTTGGCACCCAAGGACTGCCAATATCCACCCATTTCAGCAGGGTTATCGCCGTAATCGGTCGCATCATCCATCCGCCCTTGTTTGAGGCGAACACAGTGTCCACCTTTTAAGTCAATCGCGGGAATCAATTCAAATAATTTAGAGGTCATGGTTTCCATTCCACAAAAGATTTTAACATCGCCAAACCTGCTTTTTGTGATTTCTCAGGGTGAAATTGCACTGCCACAATATTTTCACGGCCAATCGCACAAGCAAACGGCCAATCGCCATAGGATGATGCTGCCAAGATATGTTCTGAATGTTGGGGTACACAATACAGCGAATGAACATAATAAACTTGCTCACCTTGCAAGGGTGCAAGCACGGGGTGTATAGCTTGGGCATCCGAAAAAATGACATCATTCCAACCCATGTGTGGAATTTTAAAGCCACGCTCTGGGTGAGATTCTGGAAAAGCTTTGACATCACCTGCAATAAGATTCAAGCCATCATGGCAACCGAACTCATAAGACTTGCTCATCAAGGCTTGCATACCCAAGCAAATGCCAAGAAATGGAACGCCTTGTTGCAGTTGTTCTGTCATAGCGACATCCAAGCCAGTCGATTTCAAAGCCGACATGCAATCACGAAAAGCACCGACACCCGGCAATACCATACGATCATAATGTTTAAGGGAAGCCGCATCTTGGACTAAATCCACATCTGCACCCACCTTTTCCAAAGCCTTGGCGACTGAATGCAAATTCCCCATGCCATAATCAATCAAAGCCAATTTCGTCATGATTTATAAAGCACCTTTGGTGGATGGAATACCTGTTTGACGTGCATCCAACTCAAGAGCCATGCGCAATGCGCGACCAAAAGCTTTGAACACAGTCTCAATAATATGGTGATTGTTTGCACCCCGTAAACAATCAATATGCATAGTGATGCGCCCATGATTACTCACGGCTTGAAAGAACTCTTTGAACAAATCAATATCAAAGTTCCCAACTTTTTCTTTAGGAAAATCAATATTATACGTCAATCCAGGGCGACCTGAAAAATCCAACACCACTCTCGATAAAGCCTCATCCAAAGGCACATAGGCATGCCCATAACGTGTCATACTTTTTTTATCACCCACAGCTTCGCGTAAGGCCTCACCCAAACAAATACCAATATCTTCCACAGTATGGTGGTCATCAATACCCCGATCACCTTTAGCCTGTAAGCTTAAATCAATCAAACCATGACGTGATATTTGTTCCAACATATGATCCAAAAAAGGAATCGATGAATGCAAGTCTGCTTTACCTGTCCCATCCAAATCAAGACTAAGCTGAATGGATGTTTCTTTGGTAGAACGATCAATACTGGCAGTACGACTCATAGCAAAACCTCTCTTAATGCCGTTAGAAAGGCATTATTTTCATCAGGCAAGCCAATCGTCACGCGCAAACATTCTGATAAGAGTCCACCTTGTGCATGCATATTCTTAATCAAAATATTTTTTTCCTTTAAACCTACACAGATAGCATCCGCATTTTTGACCCGTAGCAAAATAAAATTGGCTTGCGATGGAAAAACATCCACATCATCCATCGCCATCAACGATGCCATCATGCGACTACGTTCGTGACAAATATCCCGTGCTTGCTGAGCAAACACATCATTGTGCTGCAAAAAGAAACGTGCGGATATTTGGGTCAAACTATTGATATTGTATGGCATGCGTATTTTATTTAAATCCGTAATCACACCCGCATCACCCAAAACATAACCCAAACGAAGTCCTGCCCAGCCCATTTTTGAGAAGGTACGCAATACCAGTACACTCGGAGCAATCAAATCGGTATATGTACCTTCCGAAAAGGGAGCATAGGCTTCATCAATCACCACCAAACCACGAAATTCACGAATAATTTTTTCGATAGTTTCTCTCGACCAAAGGTTACCCGTTGGGTTGTTTGGACATGCAAGAAAAGCAATCACAGCTTTTTCACGCGCGCAGACTTGTAAAAAAGTATTGGCATCCAAAGAAAAATCTTTGTTCAACGGTACGGTTGCAACCGAACGCTTCACCCATTGTGACATCAAATTATACATGACAAATGTCGGTGCTGGTGTGACGCAAGTACCTGGTTCATTGGCAAGTAAAAGCATTTGAATGATTTCATCCGAGCCATTGCCCAACAAGACTTGATTGGCATCTAAACCTTCACACTGTGCAATCCTCTCACGCAAATCATACATATCAGCATCGGGATACCGATTGATTTCTACTTGCTTTAATGTATCCAACCATGCTTCTTGCAAGTCATCTGACAAGACAAATGGATTTTCCATCGCATCCAATTTAATCATGCCTGATGAATCTGGAACGTGATATGCCGATAAGGCTCGTATATCTTTACGAATCATTATTCATATCCTTCAAACGAAGTTCTAAAGTTAAAGCATGGGCTTGCAAACCTTCACGATGTGCTAAATGTGCCGCCGCTTTACCAATGTTTTGTACAGCTTGTGGCGTTGCACGAATGACACTGCTGCGTTTTTGAAAATCATAGACACCCAAAGGGCTTGAAAAACGCGCCGTACGGTTGGTCGGCAACACATGATTCGGGCCAGCCACATAATCACCCAAGGCTTCAGGCACATAATGCCCCATAAAAATGGCACCCGCATGACGAATACTTGGCAACAAAGCCTCAGGATCTTTCACTGCCAATTCCAAATGTTCAGGCGCAATGATATTGACAATAGCGGCCGCTTGTTCCAAATCATCGGCCAAAATCAATGCACCATGTGTTTCCACCGAAGTGCGTGCAATCGCTTGACGCTCCAATACCTGCAAGTGTTTCTCAATATGTTTGGCAACCTCATCCAACAATGCTGCATCCGTCGATACCAAAATACTTTGAGCAGCCTCATCATGTTCGGCTTGGGATAAAAAATCTGCGCCCAACCATTCAGGGTTGCCGCTATCCACAATCATGGCAATTTCAGAAGGTCCTGCAATCATATCAATGCCACATGTGCCAAAGACTTGTTTCTTCGCCGCTGCCACGAATTTATTGCCAGGTCCAACAATTTTATCCACTGCGGGAATCGTATCCGTGCCATAAGCCAAAGCTGCAACAGCCTGCGCGCCACCCACAGCATAACCTTCTTGTACATCGGCGATATAAGCTGCTGCCAACACCAAATCATTCATTTCACCTGCAGGTGTCGGCACGACCATGATAATGGTCTCAACCCCTGCCACATGCGCAGGGACAGCATTCATCAATACCGAGGATGGATAGGCTGCTTTACCACCAGGGACATATAACCCCACTTTATCTAAAGGGGTAATACGCTGCCCCAGAGTCATGCCGACATCATCTGTATAATCCCAATCTTTTTGCACTTGATGTTCGTGATAGGCACGAATCCGATCCACTGCCAATTGTAAAGCGGATCGATCTTCATCTGAAACACGTTGCCATGCTGCATACATATCATCGCGAGAAATAATCATGTTTTCAGGTGTACAATCCCAACCATCAAATTTAGCTGTGAATTCACATAAAGCCGCATCACCACGCAATTTCACCTGTGTAAGAATATCCGCCACAAGTGCTTGAATATCTGCCCCAGTATCGGTTTCACGACACAACAATGCATCCAATTGGGTATGAAAATCAGACTGGTTGGCATCCAGCCGAAGAATGTTAGCCATATATCCGCTCCTAATGTTTAGACTGTTGTACCACTGCTTCACGCAACTGCTCAACAATCGGGTGAATCAATGCGCGTTTGGTTGCTGCACTGGCAGGATTCACAATCAAACGACTGGAAATATCATACAATGTTTTTTCTTCAATCAAACCATTCGCTTTTAAAGTGCTTCCTGTTTCGACAATATCCACAATACGATCCGCCATACCCACCAAGGGCGCAAGTTCCATACCACCATACAAATGAATGATTTCAGCCTGAATACCCTGAGACAAATAATAGGCTTCTGCCAAAGCATCATATTTCGTCGCCACGCGAATACGACTACCCGCCTGCGGCTCACCTTGCTTCACCACATCTTTCAAACCACAAATGCAAACACGGCAACAGCCAATGTTTAAATCCAAAGGTTCATACACATAAGGGCGGTGTTCCAACAACAAATCACGCCCCGAAATCCCCATATCTGCCGCGCCTTGTTCGACATAGGTACAGACATCCGCTGCACGAATAACCAAAAAACGCACCTGAACCCCTTCAATCACAGGGCCATCCACCATCAATTTCCGTGTCGTTTGGACATCTTCCAAGGGCGTTAAATTAGCATATGCCAACAAAGGCAAGGTTTGCTCCAAAATACGCCCTTTGGATAGAGCAATCGTTAAAATATCAGACATGAAAACTATCCACCTGTGGCATCATTGGTTCACGACCACTACAACGTTCAATACTCGCACCAAGTTTACAAAATTTTTCTTCCAGACGTTCGTAACCACGATCAATATGGTAAACACGTGAAATTTGGGTTTCACCTTCAGCAGCCAAACCCGCCAGCACCAAACTTGCTGAGGCTCTTAAATCCGTTGCCATGACTTGCGCCCCTGAAAGTTTTTTTACGCCATGAACCACAGCCATATGCCCATCCAAATGAATATTCGCACCCATCCGAGCCAATTCTTGCACATGCATAAAGCGATTTTCAAAAATGGTCTCACGAATACTACTACTACCTTCGGATAAACACATGATTGCCATAAATTGAGCTTGTAAATCTGTTGGAAAACCAGGGTGAGGCATGGTACTTATATCTACCGCTTGCAAACGCTTGGGTGCAGCACAGCGAATCCAATCACTGCCAGTTTCAACCAAGGCACCCGTTGCACGAACACGGGCTAAAAAAGCTTCCAAATCGGCAGGGTTACAGCCTGTTGCTGTCACATCTCCACCTGTGATTAAAGCCGCAGATAAATATGTCGCTGCTTCAATACGGTCTGGAATCACTGTGATTTCACCACCTGAAAGCGATGCAACACCCTCAATCACAATTTTATGTGTACCATCGCCTTCAATATTGGCTCCCAAATTACGCAAAGCCTGAGCAAGGTTGACCACTTCAGGTTCAGCCGCAGCATTCTCAAGAATGGTTTGACCATCCGCAATGGCTGCCGCCATCATCAGGTTTTCCGTTCCCGTCACGGTGACTTGACCAAACACAATATGTGCACCATGCAAGCCTTTGGGAGCAACAGCCTTAACATTACCATGTTCAACCTTGATCTCCGCCCCCATGGCTTCGAGTCCTTTCAGGTGCATATCAATAGGGCGTGCGCCAATCGCACAACCACCTGGCAAACTGACATTGGCATGTCCAAAACGCGCCAACAAAGGTCCTAAAACCAAGGATGATGCGCGCATGGTTTTCACCAGCTCATAGGGTGCAACAGGGAGGTTTGCCGTACGCGCATCAATATGTAAGCGGGATTGGTCATCAATGGTGACTTCCGCACCCTGATGGGCAATGAGTGTCATCATCGTGGTCACATCTTTAAGGTGAGGAATACGATGATAAACCACAGGGGCATCGGCTAAAATAGCCGCCGCCAACAATGGCAACGCCGCATTTTTTGCGCCGCTAATTTCGACTGTACCAGTCAGCGGTTTCCCGCCTTGAATAATGATAGATTCCATAAGTCGGCGCACGCTAGCGGTTGTCACTCCTATTTCAAAAGCAAATCCACGCTCTATTTTTCGCCCTTCCAGTTTTCATCCAATACCGTCGCCAGCAAATGATTTAAATCTTCGGGATTAAAAGGCTTGCTCACCAACATCGCACGTTCAAACTTACCTGCATCTTCCAAACTCACAGAACGATCATAAGCGGTGGCAAAAATCACAGGAACATCTGAATTTAAGGCACGAATATAACGCACCGCCGCAGGACCATTCACACGTGGCATCACCATATCCATAATCACCACATCAAATGCTTGCTCATCTTTTTCAAAAATATCAATGGCATCTTGACCATCAAATGCAGTCACAACTTCATGCCCCAAATCATGTAAAAGTTCAGCCGATGTTTCACGCACCAAAGGATCATCATCCACCAATAAAATACGCACCTCACGAAAGTCATGTGGGGCTTCAACGCCCCCGAATTCAGTACGCGCACACAAAGGGAAGTACATATGAATCACCGTTCCTTGCCCCAGTGTTGAATGCACATCAATCACACCATGATGATGACGTATACAACCCATCACGGTTGCCAAACCCAAGCCACTGCCCAACTGTTTGGTAGTGAAAAATGGATCAAACACACGATCAAAATGATCAGGGTGAATCCCTAAGCCATTATCACTGATGCTCAAATCCGCATATTCACCATATTGCAATGCAGGGTAACGCACAGCCAGCCCTTCATTTTCACCAACATCCAACATTTTCAATGCAATATGTACCTTTGGATGTTGAACCGAAGCACATGCCTCCACCGAATTTTGAACCATGTTCATCATACTTTGCTGCAACAATTCTGGATCGCCATGCATAGGGAAAGGGTATTGCTCAAAATCCAAAGAAAATTCAATATTTTCAGGCACACTATGTTCAATCAGTTTCACCATTTCTTTCAAAAATGATTGCAAAGGAAAGTTTCGCGCATCAATTTGATCACGACGTGAGAATGTCATCAACTGTTTGACAATATCGGCGGCATCATATGCTGATTTTTGTATTTTCTTGAGCCGATCGGGTGTCTTGGGCAAGCCCTTGACCTCACGTGAAGCTAAATAAAGATGCCCCAACATGCCTGATAACAAGTTATTGAAATCATGGGCAATACCACCGACCAAAGTGGTCAAAGCTTCTTGTTTTTGCGTACGTCGATATTGCTCTTCGAGCAAGATATGTTGGGTAATATCTTCTTGAATAGCGACAGCATGGGTGATATTCCCCTCAGCATTCACAATCGGGGCAATACTGATATTGGACATAAACAAGGTTTCATCCTTGCGCTGCACTTGCTGTTGCCCTTGCCATTTTTTACCCGAACGAATCGTTTCCATGACCAAGTGTTCAAAAGCACCATCAGTATCTGCCCGCAATTGAGAGTAAACACCTTTTTCCAAAGCTTCTTCTTGGCTCCAGCCTGTTTGTTGTACAAAGGTGTGGTTCACATATTGAAATTGAGCACGTTCATTGCAAATCATGATCGCTTCAGCAGCCTGATCCATGGCAGCAATCAATTGTTTGTTTTGTTTTTCCAACACATAACGCTGGGTCAACTCTTCTTGCAAGCGTCGATTGCTTGCTTTTTGTATTTTGGCTTGACGAATTTGATCGGTAAAATCTTGCACCGATAACAACAAACACCCATCTTCCAAACAGGTCACAGTGGTTTGCTGCAAACGATACTCACCATCGTCCATTGGGCATGGAAACAAATAGCCGTGTATTTGAGGTGAAAAAATGACAGGAGCTTGAGATTGCTTTACCATATCCAAACGCGCTCGAATATGTGGCTGCGAAAACCGAGGAAACAAGGTCGCCAAAGCCTGCCCCTGCATGGTCGCTGTGGTTTGCCCCAACCAGCTTTCCAAACGACGGTTACAAAACACCAACTTACCTTCTTCATTCAGCAAACAGACACCTTCATTTAAAGCATTGAGGAG
Organism: Mariprofundaceae bacterium; assembly: GCA_030950925.1. Classification (GTDB taxonomy): domain Bacteria; phylum Pseudomonadota; class Zetaproteobacteria; order Mariprofundales; family Mariprofundaceae. The sequence goes on along the minus strand of JAUZQO010000060.1, from coordinate 11,698 downwards.
TGTAATATCACGTTTCATGATGCCAACTCTCGATCGACATAAGACAATAAACTTTCAAACGACGAAACATGGAAGAACAATAAAATATCTCCCTGAACCTTGAGTTCATCAATGGTAAAAGAAGCTTCTGCCAATAAAATAGTCGATGCCTGACCACCCAATGAACACAAGTGATCGACCTTACATTCCAAATAATCGGGTACAGAATACTGCAAGCCCACATTCAAGAAGTTTGCCATCGAACCCATCACAGCATTGATAAGAATATTTCCAATTTCAGTCAGTGTGCCTGATTTCAACTCATCCATTTCAGGTGAATCTTGCGGTTCATCCGTCAATGACGACACCAAGATACTGGCTGCTTCCTGTGGAAAAACCAACACCGCATTGCCATCAAAATCGCCCCGAAAATTCATTTGCACACTCGATAATGAAATATCATGTTCATAAGTCACATGCTCATGCAAATTTTCTTTACGAATCAATTTCACACAAGGCACTTGTAAACGAATATGATGTCCAACCATCTCATTCAAAGTTGCAGAGGCACGCCCAACTCCGATATTCATCAATTCGGACAACATATCTTCTTGGTCTAAACTCAGTTGAATCATGTCGCATCAACCAGTGCAAGATTCAAAGCAGCCAAGACTTCGTCGGGTTTGGGGGGTTTATTCAAATAAGCGATTGCGCCCAAGCGCATACAGCGCTCACTCACACCTTCTTGAATATCTGCCGTCAATACAACCGTCGGCACATTGACAGCATGTTCTTGCATGTATTCCAACACTTCAAACCCATTCACCTTTGGCATAACCAGATCTAGAAACAACACATCGGGCTTATTTTTGATCAATTTATCAATACATTCCTGCCCATCTTTTGCTTGTATAATATCATGCTCTGTGGGTGAAAGAATACTACAAGTCCGCTTGCGTAAAAAAGCTGAATCATCTGTGACCAATATCTTTGACATATTTTCCCCTTACATCGTGACCCATGCAATGACTTCACTGATGTTACGCAGTTGTATATAAGTGCTATATTTTTTGATGTCACCCTATACTTTTCACCCCCAAATCCTTTTATTGAGGATCCAAGATAAATCATGCGGCGGCTCTGGATTCTCAATACAACCTTTCGGGGATGACAATACAATTGAGTCCAGTTCATAACATCAGTTACTTCATATATAAAGCAAGCAAGGAAGCAAGACTCACGCCATCACTTCACTATTTTCACCAAAACACCAAGCGTTGGCACTTGCTTCACATCCATGCCATTCAACACAGCCAAATGATCGGCTGTAAAATACCCCAAAATATCATGGGATTGCTTCGCCAATGATTGCCACGAATCGCCTTGTTGCCATATATGCAATGCCATGCGAGGAATACCACCATCTTTTTTCGGATGAAATGCTTTCAATGATAAACCAATGGCATTAAAATCTTTTTCATACTGAGAAAATTTATCCTTTTTAGCCCACATTATCATGATAAACGCTTGCTCTTTCACCATCCAAATGGTCACATCCATTGCCGCGTATTTCATATTGGGTGCTTTGCCTTCAATATGGGCATGAGCCGCTTCATGCCCCAATATTTGATCTTTTTTCATATAGGTGATGTCTTGCTTACGAAACATCTCTTGCAAAAACGCTTGGGGGGTTTGTCGTTTTACCATAGTTTCAATATCCAATCGAAAATATGCTTTTTCTTTTCGCACACGTGCAGTCAATGCGCGCGGTGTGTTTTTCAAGACCCAACGCTTGGGAAATTTTAATTGCAAATGAAGTTTCGGATGAAAAAAACCTTGCCCAACCACAGCACCATCTTTGGGACTATCGCCATAAGGGTAACCATCAATCGCGGCTAAAAAACGGTCATGGTTGATAAAACCTTGCTGATGTAGCCGTTGCTCTTGGGCTTCTACATCTGCAATGCGTTTTTTCGTTTCAGGATGGGATGCAAATGCACCGTGGTATTCCTGAACCTTATAGCCTGCATCTTTTTTCTCTTTTTTATCCAAATCTTCCAAGCGTTTCAGAGTGTTTAACAAGCTTGCCACCGCATGCGGGTCATAGCCAGCCTTTGGCATGTATTTGAGTGCCAATTCATCCGATTGAAGCTCCTGCTCTCGCCCAAATCCACTGATAAATGTTGCAGCAAGCAAGTTGCTCAAATTACCTGTCACGGGTTGAATGGGAACAAAAACAGATGCCATCATCATACCCACTTGGTATGCTTGGACTTGTGTGTATCGCTTCACAGCATGTCGTGCTGTCACATGCCCGATTTCATGCCCCAATACTGCCGCAAGTTCGGCTTCACTGTTCAAATAATTCAACAACCCGCGATGAATATAAATATACCCACCAGGTAAAGCGAATGCATTGACCGTGCCATCATCCACCACATAAAAATGATAAAAAAGATCGGGACGATCTGAAACTTTGGCTAACTTTTGCCCCACTTCACTCACATAGACTACCAAGGGGTCTTTTGCATCTAGCAAAGGAAGTTGTTGATGATATTGAATATTAAGCTGCTTACCCAAATTTAATTCTTCTTTTTCAGACATGAGAACAAAATCATGCCCCTTGGTTGCAGGGTTTGTGGCGCAAGCAGGCAAAAGAACCAGCAACAACCATAAAAATCTATATTTCATCGAATATACTCCAAATCAAAGGGTGAATGCAGTGATAAAAACAACTGTCCTTTGCGTGATATACGAATACGACCATGCACCATCACGCGCTTGTTTTTTTCCAAGTGCAAAGGTTGATGAAAGTATTGTCGGTAAGCTCTTGGAATCGATATACGCAATTTCCCCATATAAAACGCTCCATATTTTTTATTGACCTTTTCTTTCACAAAGCCTTCAACCACGCGATATTGTCCAATATTTTTATGGGATACCCTTGTGGCTTGGATCAGTCGAAAACGTGATGTTTTCCAAATTTCCAAGTGCTTCTGCCGTGCTTTATCTTCTTCCTTGACAAGTTTTTTAGCCCAACGGGTATTGGGTTCAAAGTTGTAAAGGTGAGCATAACCTTGATTGAGCAACCAAGCATTAACCCACACACCATCACGCATCCAAACCTGTGCCAAGGTTCGTCCATATTTATCTTTTTTCTCTTGATCCAAACGCAAACGCACCTGCTTACCTAAAATCAATGCGGTCAATGCCTTCTTAGCAACATCGCCACCCACTTGCGCTTGTGAATCTCGGTGTTGAATTTCAGGTGTATTTAAATTTAGAAAACGAACCTTTTCACCCCGTCGAGTTTGAAAGGTATCGCCATCATACACCTTGGCGACGGTTACCCATCGAGAATCACTAATCCAAGACAGTGTCCCTGCTTGTGCAGGTATCGCGACCATCAGTGAAAGCAACAAAAGCCAAAACATTATTGCAATGAACCCACCAAATCTGCGTACGAAGTCATCTTATGTTTCTCAAGATATGCACGCAAGCCATCACAAATTTTCCCACACAGCAAGGGATCATAAAATAAACCTGTGCCCAAACCCAAGGCATCCGAACCTGTTATCGCAAATTCCAGTGCATCATTGACGGTGGTTAAACCACCTTGCCCCAAAATAGGGATACCATGTTTGGCTGCCATTGCACGGGTTTGATGAATTTTCCACAATGCCACAGGTTTAATGGCAGGACCTGACAGTCCGCCCGATATATTACCAATGATGGGGGTCCGTTTTTCCACATCCACTGCCATACCCACCAAGGTATTGATAACGGATAGTCCATCACTGCCCGCTTCAATGACCAAACGTGCTGTTTCGGCAATATCGGCATTGTTGGGTGAGAGCTTGGTAATCAAGGGTTTTTTCGTCATGGGGCGCATCGCCTCGACCACTTTGGCCGCCATCACAGGATCATTACCAAAATGTACACCACCCTCTTTTACATTGGGGCAAGAAATGTTGATTTCGATGGCTGTGACAGGTGAATCATCGAACATCGCCGCGACTTCTGCATAATCTTCCAAGGATGAACCATTGGCATTCGCCCAAAATTGAGTTTCATCATGCGGCAAGTGCGGTAAAATTTCATCAATGACATAACGCGCACCTGGATTTTGCAAACCAATGGCATTGAGCATCCCAGATGGTGTTTCATAGACACGATGGGGTGCATTGCCCATGCGTGGTTCAACGGTCGTACCTTTAAGAATCACTGCGCCCACATCACGATTGGTAAAACCTTCGACACGGGTGTATTCCTCACCAAAGCCCACACAACCTGACAATAAAACCAAGGGTGTTTGCAAGGATAAACCAGCAAAGCTGGTGGAAAGGTCAATCGAAGAAGTAGAAGAGTGAGAAGTCATCGGCGAAGCATAGCTGGAAAGCAAACAGGTCTCAAAAAACAGTCTCACGTTTCAATATGAAAAGCGAGCTTTCTCCCGCGCAGTGGGAGAATATATGAATCTTATGAAAAATTGGACGACATCAATTATAAAGCAGACCCAATGCAGATGTTCAATTTCAAAAAATCATGGGATGGTTTTTCTTTTTTGATTCCGATTCAAAGCCTCATTCCCACACAGAGCATGAGTGACGCTAGATTTTATCTGTATATATCTATAGTAAAAAAAACCGCATACTGAATTTAGGCTGTTTGTTGAATGCCTGCCAAATACCATGTTGGATCATCTGATTGTTGGGCATGCCTAAAAATCCAAGTCTCATCAAGATTATTGCTATCTGATTCCAAAATTTCGCCTGTTGAAGCCAAGGTATCTTCCTTCAACAATGCCGAAAACTTCACCGCGACCCATTCATAATCCGATTCAATCCATGTATTCAACATGTCCGCATTGAGCATCGCAATATCTGTTTGAGTTTTGGTCTCACCCAAAGCATTCATATCCAACTCAATACGTGAGGCAATTTCTGACGTGCAAAAAGTGCGAATATCATCCATATTCTTACCATCCCATGACGTTTGCATACGGAGAAAAATATCTTTGGCAGCAGGAATAAAAAAGTTTTCATCCACATCAGGGCGTATCACTGATGATGTTTGGGGGGTAGATTCAGAAGCGGTAAATGCATCTTCTTGCAACATGCTAGATTCAGGCTGGGTTTGTTGTTGACCTGCATAGGCATAGTTTTCTTTCGCTGTGGCAGTGGATTTTTTCCGCATAAACCAGAAAATTGCAAAGGCAATACCGCCCAATAAAAGAATATCCATAAAATTAATGCCATCAAATGATCCACCAAACAACAAAGCTCCCAACAAACCACCCATCATCAAACCGCCCAACATACCCATCATGCCACCCCGTGCTGGAGAAGCTTTACCTGCCGTATTTTGCTTCTGTGCAAAACCTTGTTTGGGAGATGGCGATACATGTGGTTTACTAAAATTTTTACCAAAGCTCATGCCACCACCGAATCGTTTCGCCTGTGCATCATGATTCATGCCTGTCACCATCAAACAAAATAACGCCAGCACGCTCACTGTAATAATTTTTCTCATTGGAACTCCTCTTGATGTTGTTGGTAACGCAATTGTGCCACCCGCGCCTTAAACATCGCACGACGTAGCGCAATATCTTTGATACTTTGTAATTCTCTGGCAAGCTCTTTTTTCTTGCTTAAACTTACACTGCTCACTTTCACCGCATGCTTGGATTCATGAAAACCTGCATCCATACGTACTTCCGTATAGATTTTAGAGATCCGTCCCATATGCGCATGTTCAAAGCATGCTTGGCGAATTTGGTCGCGCAAAAATACAATTTCTTGTGCCATCGTCGAATGCGTGACAGCAATCACCAAAATATGCGAACCCCCTTCCCCTGGCTTGAGTTGCAACGGCTCTGTGCGACTGGCAAGCATTTTTCCTACAATATCAGGCCATAAACGCCGCAAACGGGTTAAGCCTGATAACTCTTGCAAGCGTTGTGTACCCAAAATTTTGGCTAAATTTCCTTCCATGCCTTGTAAATTTGAAATCTTACGTGTCATTAAAAGGGTAACTTCTTACCACCCAAAATATGCACATGAAGATGAAACACCACTTGCCCACCACCTTCACGCACATTGGTAATCAGACGATAACCCGCTTCAAGTTTCAATACATCATTGGCAATATAACTCACTTTCTGCATCAACAGACCCAGTTGCATGGCATCTTCTGCATCATCAAGTGTGGCAATATGTTGCTTTGGAATGACCAATACATGCGTCGGTGCTTTGGGGTGAATATCATTGAAAGCATAGACATCATCATCTTCATACACTTTCTCGGATGGAATTTCACCCGCAAGAATGTGACAAAACAAACAATCATGCATCATCCACCCCATGTAAGCTTAAGGGTTTAAAAATCAGAGCCGCCAACGGTGGTAAGTCAATCAATAAGGATTGCTTGTGGCGCATGGCAGGCACAGCTTCTGATTCAACCTTACCTTGGTTGCCGATATTTGAGCCACCATAAACAGTGGCATCGGTGTTCAAGCACTCTTGATAAACACCTGATTTGGGAATACCCACACGATAGCCCAAGCGAGGCACAGGTGTTAAATTCAAGACCACCAGCACTTCACCGCCATTTTTATCGCGGCGAACAAAGCTTAATAAGGATTGTTCTGCATCATCACAATCCAACCATTCAAAACCAGCAGCATCAAAATCAATTTCATACAAGGCGGGAATATCACGGTAGAGATGATTCATATCCCGCATCATCAATTGTAACCCACGGTGGGGCATGAAGTTGGATTGATCCCATGCCAAAGACACATCTTCATTCCATTCGGGCCATTGCCCAAATTCCATACCCATCATGTGTAATTTTTTACCAGGGTGGGTCATCATATAAGCGTATAGCAAACGCAAGTTGGCAAATTTTTGCCAATCATCCCCTGGCATTTTTTCAGGCATCGAGCCTTTACCATGCACGATTTCATCATGCGAAAAAGGTAAAATGAAGTTTTCAGTATGGGCATACATCATCGAAAATGTGAGTTGCTGGTGATGAAATTTACGATGCACTGGCTCATTTTCAAAATAGGATAAAGTGTCATTCATCCAACCCATATTCCATTTCATGGTGAAGCCCAAGCCACCCAAATAAATGGGGCGTGAGACCATCGGCCAAGAGGTGGATTCTTCTGCCATGGTCACGGCACCTGGGTGGCGTTCATGTACCAAGGTATTGAACTGTTTCAAAAATTCGACAGCCCCCAAGTTTTCACGCCCACCATATTTATTGGGCAGCCATTCACCTTGTTCCCGTGAATAATCCAAATATAACATGGAAGCCACAGCATCCACACGCAAACCATCAAGGTGAAACTCATCCAGCCAAAACAACGCCGAAGCAATCAAGAAGTTGCGCACTTCATTGCGTTCAAAATTGAAAATATAGGTTCCCCAATCTTTATGCTCACCCAAACGTGGGTCTTCATGTTCATATAAAGCGGTGCCATCAAAACGCGCTAGACCATGGCTATCTTTGGGAAAGTGGGCAGGTACCCAGTCAAGCAATACACCAATATCGTGCTGGTGACAATAATCGACAAAATAACGAAAATCATCAGGTGTACCAAAGCGGCTGGTCGGCGCAAAATATCCCACCACCTGATAACCCCAAGAACCATCAAATGGATATTCGGTAATGGGCATCAATTCGATATGCGTATAACCCATCCACTGACAATATTCGACCAATTGATGTGCCGAATCACGGTAACTCAAGTATTCTTTACCCGCACGCCGCCATGAACCCAAATGTACTTCATAAATGGACATGGCTTGATCCAATGCCTGTTTTTCTGGGCGATCTTTCATCCATATTTTATCATGCCAAGTATATTTTTGACTGTTATGCACCACACTGGCTGTATTGGGTCGCAATTCCATTTGCTGAGCATAGGGATCTGTTTTTTCTAAAATTTCACCATGCTGGGTTCGGATTTCAAATTTATAAACTTCACTTTCACACAGACTGGGAATAAATATTTCCCAAATACCTGAAGTGCCTCGCAAACGCATCGCATGTTCACGCCCATCCCAATGATTGAAATTACCAATCACTGAAACACGCGAAGCATTGGGAGCCCACACTGCAAAACTCACACCTGCAATACCCTCATGTTCACGCACATGCGCGCCCAAGACTTTATATTTCTCAAAGTGATTGCCTTCACCCATCAAATGCAAATCCAATTCACCCAAGAAAGGAGAAAAACGATAAACATCTTCTTCTTCCCACTGATGACCATCTTTATTTTCAATTCGGAAACAGTAAGCGACATCAAAATCACCTTGTTTCCATGCACATTCAAATAAATCCGTGCCTTCCACACGAACCATCGGGATAGACTCACCGCCTGATAGCACCCATATTTTTTCAGCATGGGGCTTAAACGCTCGGATGACAACGCCTGTATTTTGACTTGGCTGACGACCCAAGTAAGCAAATGGATCATAGCTGCGTGCCTCAATAATTGTCCATGCTTCTGGTGAAAGTTTTTGCATCGCATACCCCTTGCCCATGATTTAATCATCAAACCATTCAAACCCATTGTTTGGCGACACTATAACCTTTTGACAAGCATAGTCATTGCAAACAAGTGGAGAATTATTCGCCATTCGCTAGATTGCCGCTCCGCGTGGGTGGAGGGCAAAGCATTTACGTCACTTTATTAAAACGCATCGAGAGATTGCAACGTCTCGCTTGATGGTGATCAAGTTGAATGACAACCGCTCCCCGATGATGGGTAACGGGAACGCATCTCATCATATACGATTAAATTTCAGAGGGGTTAGCAATGTCATTACCAGCCAAACAAGGCTTATACAATCCACAACATGAGCATGATGCTTGCGGCGTAGGTTTTATTGCTCATATTAAAAATCAGAAAAGTCATGCTATTGTTAAACAGGGTTTGGAAATTTTAACCCGTTTAACCCACCGTGGTGCGGCAGGCGCAGACCCTCGTGAGGGCGATGGTGCAGGCATTTTGATTCAGATCCCCGATGGTTTTTTTCAAGCTGTTACCCCAGATTTGGATATTGCCCTACCTGCCAGCGGTGAATATGGCGTGGGCATGGTATTTTTGCCGCAAGATCAAGCCCACCGTGTGACCTGTGAAACATTGATTGAAGAAGCCATTCGTGCTGAAAAGCTCACCCTCTTGGGTTGGCGTGATGTGCCTGTGGATGCAGTACATGCTGATTTACCTGAAAGTGTGACGGCTTGTGAACCTGTGATTCGTCAAGTGTTTGTGGGGCAAGGTGAAAGTATCCGCGACCAAGAGAGCTTGGAACGTAATTTATACGTGGTGCGTAAAATCGCACGCAACCATATTCAAGATTTAAACCTTGATGACCCAGCAAATTTCTACTTTGCATCCATGTCCAGCCGTACCATCGTCTATAAAGGTATGTTTTTATCGCATCAAGTCGGTGCATACTACGAAGATTTAAAAGACGCACGCATGACCTCTGCTTTGGCTTTGGTACATCAACGTTTTTCTACCAATACGTTTCCAGCCTGGGAGTTGGCACACCCATTTCGCTTGGTCGCCCATAATGGTGAAATCAATACCGTTCGCGGCAATATCAATTGGATGAATGCACGTCGTCATTCCATGAAATCGGATGTCTTTGGTGATGATTTAAATAAAATTTGGCCAGTGATTGCGGAGAATCAATCCGATACTGCCTGCTTTGATAATGCCTTAGAATTGTTATTGATGGGTGGTTACTCCTTGACCCACGCTGCGATGTTGTTGATTCCTGAAGCTTGGAATGGCAATCATTTGATGGATGCCAAACGTAAAGCCTTTTATGAACATCATGCAGCATTGATGGAGCCTTGGGATGGTCCTGCTGCCATGGCATTTACCGATGGTCGTCAAATTGGTGCAACCTTGGATAGAAATGGTTTGCGCCCTGCCCGTTATTTGGTCACCAATGATGATTTGGTAGTCATGGCCTCTGAAATGGGCGTGTTGGACATTCCTGAAGAAAAAATCATCAAGAAATGGCGTTTACAACCGGGAAAAATGTTCTTAATTGACTTGGAAAAAGGTCAAATCATTGATGATGAAAGCATCAAAAATGAACTCGCCAATGAACGTGATTACGCCAAAATCTTGGCTGAAACGCAAATTAAAATTGAAGATTTAGACGCTGATGTCGACGTTCAACAACCCGATCATGCAAGCTTATTGAATAAGCAACAAGCCTTTGGTTACACCAAGGAAAATTTAAAATTCTTGATGGCTCCGATGGCGATTACAGGCCAAGAAGCCACAGGTTCGATGGGCAATGACTCACCCCATGCCGTCTTATCCAATCGTGCCAAACCTTTGTATAACTATTTTCGCCAACTGTTTGCACAAGTGACCAACCCGCCCATTGACCCGATTCGTGAAGAAATGGTCATGAGTTTAACATCCTTGATTGGCCCTAATCCCAATCTTTTGGGTTTGGATGACACCCCTGGTTTACGCTTGGAAGTGCGACAACCTATTTTGACCAATGAAGATTTGGAAAAATTACGTTATATCCATAAAACAACCGATGATAGTTTCCGCACACAAACACTCTCCATGTGTTATGGCATTGCATCGGGTGCTTCGGGCATGAAGGCTGCGATCAAACGCTTATGCCGTGATGCCGAACAAGCCGTGAAAGAACATTACAACATCATTATTTTATCGGATCGTGATGTGTCTGAAACCTGTATTGCCATTCCTGCTTTATTGGCCACATCAGCGGTGCATCAGCACTTGATTTGCAAAGGTTTACGTGTGGAAACAGGTCTGGTGGTTGAAACAGGCTCAGCGCGTGAAATTCATCATTTTGCCACCTTGGCAGGCTTTGGTGCAGAAGCCATCAATCCATATTTGGCCTTTGAAACATTGATGGATATGCATGCATGTGGTCAATTACCTGCTGACTTGGCTGTTGCCGATATTGAGCCGCGTTTTATCAAAGCCATTGGTAAAGGCTTGCATAAAGTCATGTCAAAAATGGGGATTTCCACCTATCAATCCTATTGTGGTGCGCAAATTTTTGAAGCCTTTGGACTTTCGTCTGAATTTATTGCTGAATATTTCACAGGCACACCCTCTCAAATTGAAGGGGCTGGCTTAAAAGAAATATCCGAAGAATCAGTGATGCGTCATGCTGTCGCTTATGGCAACTCCATGGCACACAAAAATGCCTTGGATGATGGTGGCGAATATGCTTGGCGCATCCGTGGTGAGGAGCATTTGCTGGGACCTGAAAGCATTGCCACCTTGCAACACGCAGTCCGCACTGATAATTATAAGCTTTACAAAGAATTTGCTGATTATATCAACCACCCCAAAGATCGTATGATTACCTTGCGTAGCTTGTTTAAATTCAAACAAGGTGCATCCATTTCCATTGATGAGGTTGAACCAGCCACACATATCGTCAAACGTTTTGCCACAGGTGCGATGTCGTTTGGTTCGATTTCACACGAAGCCCACAGCACACTTGCCATTGCCATGAACCGTTTGGGCGGCAAATCGAATACAGGTGAAGGTGGTGAAGAAGTCGCTCGCTTTAAGCCATTGCCAAATGGCGATTCCATGCGCTCGGCGATTAAACAAGTCGCATCGGGGCGTTTTGGTGTGACGGCAGAATATCTAGCCAATGCCGATCAAATTCAAATTAAA
>JAUZQO010000006.1 GCA_030950925.1 Mariprofundaceae bacterium | reverse complement strand
GGTCGAACCATGCAAACCATTGCAGCGACAGGGCAAGATAAAGTGAAAACTGGCTTTGACCCGCTACCCGCAGGTTTTAAGCATGTCCCCCTGAATGATTTGAAGACACTCACTGAATCGCTTGATCGTCACACAGCCGCCATTCTTTTAGAGCCTTTACAGGGCGAAGGTGGGGTTAACCTTGCCAGCGTTGAATACTTACAAGGTGTTCGCGCCTTGTGCGATCAACACGGTGTTTTATTGATATTGGATGAAGTGCAAACAGGCATTGGACGTACAGGCACCATGTTTGCTTTTGAACAAGCCAATATTCACCCCGATATATTAACCTTAGCCAAAGGCTTGGGCGGAGGTGTGCCGATTGGTGCCATGTTGGCAAAAGAAGGTATAGCAACATCATTCAGTGCTGGCACACATGGTTCAACATTTGGCGGCAACCCTTTATCCTGTGTCGCTGCATCCACTGTTTTATCTGTGATTGAAGAAGAGAATATCTTGGAAAATGTGTTGGCAAGAGGGCAACAATTGCGTGAAGGTTTGCAACGCTTGAAGCAACGTTTTGATTGCATTGAAGGGGTGCGGGGGCAGGGTCTGCTGCTTGGTTTGGCGTGTCATATTGAGGTCGCATCGTTGATTGAATGTTGTCGTCAACATGGTTTGCTGGTGTTGTCAGCAGGTCCTAAGGTGTTACGACTTCTGCCGCCATTGAATATTTGTAAAGAAGACATCAGTGAAGCTTTGTTTTTGCTGGAACAGTGTCTGAATGAGGTCAAGGAATGAGGCATTTCCTCACATTGTTGGATTTAGAACCCTTTGAAGGGCAACGTATACTTGAGCGTGCATTTGAGCTTAAAAATTTTCAAAAAGCGGGAAAGCCACATCATACATTGGCAGGGAAAACGCTGGCAATGATTTTTGATAAAGCTTCCACGCGCACCCGTGTTTCGTTTGAAACTGGCATGTATCAATTGGGTGGTCATGCTTTATTTCTGCATTCTGGCACCACGCAACTTGGACGTGGTGAACCTGTTGAAGATTCAGCTCGGGTGATTTCAAGCATGGTGGATGGGGTGATGATTCGCACCTTCGAACACAGCATGGTGGAAACCTTTGCCAAGTATTCATCCGTTCCTGTTATCAATGCACTCACCGACTGGACACATCCATGCCAAATTTTGGCGGATGTGATGACTTATATGCAACACAGGGATGAAATTCAAGGTAAGACAGTGGCATGGGTTGGCGATGGTAACAATATGGCGCACTCATGGATCAATGGCGCTGCTATTTTTGGCTATCATTTGAATTTGGCTTGTCCCAAAGGCTATTTACCTCAAGATCAAGTGATTCAAGAGGCGCGTGATATGGGAGCCACCATTGAAGTCACGCAAGATGTCTTGGCAGCGACCGCAGGTGTCGATTTGGTCACCACTGATGTATGGGCTTCGATGGGGCAAGAGGAAGAACAGGTGGAACGTGAACAAGCTTTTGCCCACTACATGGTGGATGATACGGTGATGGGTGTTGCCAAATCGAATGCTTTATTTATGCACTGCCTACCTGCACACCGTGGCGAAGAAGTCACCGCTAGCGTGATTGATGGGGTACAATCTGTCGTTTGGGATGAAGCGGAAAATCGCTTACATGCACAAAAAGCCTTGTTAGAGTTTTTATTAAAGTAACTGATATTATGCACTATTCACGCAGCGCTAAAGATTCCATGTATTTTTTTGCCACAGAGTCACAGAGACACGGAGAAAAAATATAAGCTTATGTAGTAACGCGTAAAAATGTTACGCATTGGGCATGAATACATGTTCGCCTAAAGTACGTCACCCTCGAGTGCTTCTATCGAGGGTCTTTTATTTCAAAGCATAGATCCCCGAAATCTTTTATCGGGGATGACGCTGTTTTTTTGATAAGGTGCGGAAAATCGCTTACATGCACAAAAAGCCTTGTTAGAATTCTTATTAAAGTAATCAAGTAACACTGTCGGAGATATAATATGACAAAAGCAAGTATCAATAAAGTTGTTTTAGCCTATTCAGGCGGGTTGGACACATCGATTATTTTGAAATGGTTGCAAGATACCTATCAATGCGATGTGGTCACATTTACAGCGGATATTGGGCAAGGTGAAGAAGTCGAAGATGCACGTATCAAAGCAGAGGCTTGCGGCGCATCTGCGATTTATATTGATGACTTAACAGAAGAATATGTGCGTGATTTTGTTTATCCGATGTTTCGTGCCAATGCTATTTATGAAGGTGAGTATTTGCTTGGTACATCCATCGCTCGCCCATTGATTTCCAAGCGTATGATTGAAATTGCCAATATCGAGGGCGCGGATGCCGTTGCCCATGGTGCAACAGGAAAAGGCAACGATCAGGTGCGTTTTGAGTTGGGTTTTTATGCCTTAAAGCCCGATGTGAAAGTTATTGCACCTTGGCGTGAATGGGATTTAAATTCACGCAATGATATGTTGGCATATTGTGAAAAACATGGCATTGAAGTGGAGCGTAAACGCGCAGGTAGCAAATCTCCGTATTCGATGGATGCCAATTTGTTGCATATCTCGTATGAAGGTTATGATTTGGAAGATCCTTGGGTCGAGCCTTCTGAATCCATGTGGCGTTGGTCTGTTTCACCTGAAAATGCACCCAATGACGCTGAATATATCGAACTAAGCTACAAAGGCGGGGATATTGTTGCGATCAATGATGTGACCATGACACCCGCAGGTGTTTTGCGTGAATTGAATTGTTTGGGTGGCAAGCATGGTATTGGGCGCATTGATATTGTGGAAAATCGTTATGTTGGCATGAAGTCGCGCGGTTGTTATGAAACACCAGGCGGTACAATTATGCTTAAATCTCATCGTGCGATTGAATCTATTACGGTGGATCGTGAAGCGGCTCATTTGAAAGATGAGTTGATGCCGCGTTATGCCAAATTGATTTACAATGGTTACTGGTTTGCACCTGAAACACGCATGCTGCAATCAGCGATAGATATGTCACAAACAACAGTGAATGGTACAGTGAGGTTGAAACTGTATAAAGGTAATGTCATGGTTATCGGGCGTAAATCCGATAACTCCTTGTTTGATGAACGTTTATGCACGTTTGAAGATGATGAAGGTGCTTACAACCAAAAAGATGCAGATGGATTTATTAAATTAAATGCGCTGCGTTTGCGTATGAATCAATTAGCGGGGAAATAATATGAGTGAAAAAACAACACAGGATCAAGGTTATGCCAAGCCGATTCGTATTTTTCATAGTATTTTTGCATTGTGCATGATGACACAATTGGCAGTCGGCGAGTTGATGGATGTGCCTGAGGTGGAAGGCGATCATGATGAAGCAAGTATAAGCTGGGTCACACCTGCTATCGCGCATGAATCTCATGGTATGGCACAGACAGGCCCCGTGGAAGAAAGCTTGGGCTTTGAAGTGCATGAGTATTTGGGTTTGACGATTGCTGGTTTGTTAATCATTCGCATCTTACTTGCCATGACCAACTTACCAGGTGCAAACTGGCGTCATTTATTTCCTTGGCTCTTTGCCGCAGGTCGCAAGCAATTGGGTGATGAAATCAAGTTGCAAATGGCGGGTTGGAAATCCATGAAACTTGCGCCACCTGAAGATGGTGAAGCTGTGGCGCGTAGTGTGCATGGTTTCATTATGTTATCGGCGATCATCATGGCTATCACAGGAACATTCTTGTACTTTAACTGGAGTCAAGTTGCGGAACAAACTGCTATGGTGGAGTTTGTTGCTGAAATTCATGAAACGGTTGTCAATGGCTTGCTTGCATTGCTTGCTGCCCATATTTTTGCTGTGATTTTACATCAACGCCAAGGGCATAACATTCTCGCGCGCATCAAGCCTAGCGCTTGATTTCTCAATTATCATCATCTTTTAAGGCGTTGGGCGATCCTGTTCGCCTGCGTCTTTTTTTTCTCATTGGGCAGCATGATGCTGTGTGTGTGTGTCATTTGGTCAGTGCTTTGGACATGCCACAAAGCACCATCTCGCGGCACTTGGGTATTTTACGTCATGCAGGCTTGGTGCAAACCAGACGGGAAGGCAAGTGGATCTATTATGCCCTAAGTGGTGATGTCGCCACACAATTGAAGTCAGTGTTCAATCAAGTCGATGCTCAATTGGAAGCGGATGCCTTGGCATTACAAACTGAAATAAGTCATTAGTTTTACATATTTAGATTTATAGATATGATAACGCATCCGTTGGAGGTGTGATATGTCGTATAAAAATAAATCAAATATGGGCTTGTTTGCTCGATATTTAACCTTTTGGGTTTTTCTAAGCATGTTCATCGGTATGGTATTTGGGAATATAGCGCCTGAATTCACGCTGTCTTTGGCGCGCTTTGAAGTCGGACATATCAATTTAAGTGTGGCTATCTTGATATGGGTGATGATTTTACCCATGTTACTGAACATTGATTATAGCGCACTGCATAAAGTTTGGCAGCATCGCAATGGTATTATGGTGACAGTTGGTATCAACTGGCTTGTGAAACCTTTTTCAATGGCACTGTTGGGTTGGTTCTTTATTTACCATGTGTTTTCCGATGCTTTAGATCCACTCCAATGGGATAGTTATTATGCGGGTTTGGTCATTCTTGCTGCCGCTCCCTGCACAGCGATGGTTTTTGTATGGTCAAAATTATCAGGTGGAGATGCTCAGTTTACACTATCTCAAGTGGCATTGAATGATGTGATTATGATGGTGGCTTTTGCTCCCATTGTAGCCTTTCTTCTTGGTATGGCTTCGATTCAAATCCCTTGGAACACTCTGATATTATCGGTGTTATTGTATATTTTTATGCCTGTTGTTATCGCCTATTTTTGGCGAAAACATTTATTAAAAAAACAGTGTTTAGCATCGGTATTACAGCGCATCAATCCTTATGGTATGGGCGCACTTCTATGCATGATTGTGTTGTTGTTTGCTTTCCAAGGCAAGCAAATTATCGAGCAACCTTGGGTGATTCTTATGCTGGCAATTCCCATCACTATTCAAGTGTATTTCACATCAGGCTTGGCATATCTACTCAACAAACGCTTGGGCGTTGCCCACTGTGTTGCAGCACCTTCTGCATTGATTGGCGCATCCAATTTTTTTGAGTTAGCCGTCGCCACAGCCATTGCTTTGTTTGGTTTTGAATCGGGTGCAGCATTGGCAACGGTCGTCGGTGTTTTGGTCGAAGTGCCTGTGATGCTTTCGGTGGTTGCGATTGTGAATCGTAGTAAATCTTGGTACGAACGAGGTCAAAGATGAATGTTAAAAAGAAAAAACGTGTGTTGTTTTTATGTACAGGTAATGCCTGCCGTTCACAAATGGCAGAGGGCTGGTTGAAATACTTGGGGGGTCATCAGTTTGACGTGTTTTCTGCGGGCATTGAAGCACATGGTAAAAATCCGCGTGCGATTGCAGTGATGGCTGAAGCTGGTGTGGATATTTCAAAGCAAGCATCTGAAATAGTTGATATTGAGATGTTGGAATCTTTGGATTTATTGGTGACTGTGTGTACGCATGCGGATGAACATTGCCCTATCTTTTCTATCAAGGGTAAACGTGAACACTGGCCTTTTGATGACCCAGCTAAAGGCACGGGGTCAGAAGCTAAAGTAATGCATGAGTTTCGCCGTGTGAGAGACCAAATTCAGGAGCGTATTACTCAATATTTAACCTGTTCCTGATGGTTTTCTAGAAAATATTAGCTGTAATAAATATTACATGTAAGCTTATTCTTTTAGACATACCATTCGCTTGTTTAAAAGGGAAGGATTGCAATGGATGTCCGTATTGATTTGGGGTGGAGTATGGGTAAAATAACATTTACAGCGGATGATTTCAAAGGTGCAACACCGATAAGTTTAAAGCGTGGAACATGTTTGATTTATGAAGGTGATATTCGAGAGGAATATGCTTACTTTATTGTTTCAGGAAAGGTTGACGTTCAGACAGAATGCTATGATGGTACACAAACACTGCTCTATAGTTTAACAAATGGTGCTTTGTTTGGTGAATTACGCTTGATGGGTGCGCAAGCAAGAACTGCCAGTGTCTATCTCACTGAGAAAAGTGAATTATTAAAAATCTCGCCTGTTTTATGGCGAAAATGTATGCAGGATATGGGTTTTTTACGCCGTGTGCATGAAATGCAATTGCAGCGTTATTTAGAAACAACCAAGGCTGCCAGTCGCTTGGGGCAATCAACGGTGTTGCATCGCCTCGGTACTTATTTGATGACATTACCAGATTGGCATCACAGCAAAGGCGACACCATTCATGTGACTTTACCGTCACATGGTCAACTTGGTCGTATGCTCAACTGCACAAGAGAGCGTGTTACTGTGGTGATGCGGCAGTTTTATGCGTCGGGTGCGGTTACAAAAGAGACCGATGGTTATAGCAGGGTTTCGCGGATGTATTTGGCAAATTTATTGAGTTGAGTGGCTTGTGCTGATTTGAAAAGTAGTCCCATCTCAACAAGGTGTTGCAAGCTTGTAAGGCGGTCAGGTCTCATATCGCCAATTATATCGGGTGAAAGGTGTGCAAGATGACGCATGAAAAAGAAACTCAAGCTCCAGTTGACGAAGGCAATATCGATCAAATACGCGATATTATCTTTGGTGCGCAAATGCGTGATTATGAAAAACGTTTTGTACGTTTGGAAGAAAAGATGCAAGCAGAAGCTGCCACATTACGCGGTGAAACCGCCAATCGTTTGGATGCTTTAGAGCTTTATATCAAGCAAGAAGTAGGAAGCTTGTTGGATCAGATCAGCCTTGAACGCGGCGAGCGCGAGGATGATACGAGGCAACTCAGTGATGAGTTAAGTAAAAAGAGCAAAGAAGCAGATAAAAAAAATGGTCAACTTCAACAAAGCCTGAATCAAGGCAAAAGTGAATTGCGCGATGCTTTATTGGATCAGTCCAAATCCTTACTTAGAGAAATCCAAACAGTCCGCGATACACTGAATTCATCATTGAATCGTTCCACGGATGAGTTGCGTGATGATAAAGCAGATCGCCGAGCTTTGGCCGATATGTTTAATGAAGTGGCGATGCGCTTAAATGGTGAGTTCACACTACCCAAGAAAGAATCATAATCCATTCAATCGTTTAATCTGATGAGAGATACAGCATGACAGATCACAATCACCATGATCCCATGCAACAATTGCGCAAGCTTCTTTTTAAAGAAGAAGAAGCGCGTATTTCTGCCATTGAAGAAGTGCGCGATAATGAAGAACTACATGCCAAGGAAATTTCTGAAGTCTTGGTTGAAGCGCTTGATTTACGGGCGCATGATGAAGGCTTGGGCAAAGCATTGATGCCAGCTGTTGAAACAGCAGTGAGCGAATCGATTGCCAATGATCCCAAAGCTTTTGCAGATGCCTTGTTCCCAGTGATGGGGCCTGCCATTCGCCGTTCCATCCAATATGCTATCTCAGAGATGTTACAATCACTTAATCAAACCTTGGAACAAGCTTTTTCGCCCAAAAGTATGCTGTGGCGTTGGGAGGCATTTCGAACAGGCAAGTCATTTGCTGAAGTGGTGATGTTGAATACTTTATTGTATCGCGTTGAGCAAGTGTTTTGGATTCATAAAGAAACAGGGTTACTGTTGGCACACGAATCCTTTGATCCTTCACTCACCGAAGATGCGGATGTGGTGTCCAGTATGCTGACGGCTGTCGGTGACTTTATTCAGGACTCTTTTCAAGGCTCTCCAAATCAAGAGGTGCAAAGCCTACGTTTGGGTGATCTTGAAGTAATGATAGAACAAGGACCTTATAGTGTGTTGGCTGTTGTATGCCGAGGTAACCCGCCCCGTTCTTTGCAAGTTACACTGGGGCAAACACTGGAGCATTTACTTCAAACATTTCATGATGTGTTAAAAACTTTTGATGGTGATACCTCTCATTTTTCAGCTTCGCATGATATGCTTGCACCACTTCTACTGGTCGATTATGTGGATCACGAAAAAAAACCGCCCATCAAACTCATCATTGCTTTATCTATTCTGGTGATAAGTTTTGTCGGATGGACAAGCTGGAATGTGGAACAAAAACTTGCATTAAAACATCGCTGGCAATCATACATACAAACCCTGAAAGAAACGCCAGGCTTAGTGATTACCGATGTGGATGAACATGAAGGTATCCATCATATCTATGGGTTGCGTGATCCCTTGGCGATTCAAGCAGCAAGTTTATTGAAAAAATTTGAGTTAAACGAAGCTGGCGTGCAGTATCATTTTCAGCCTTATCATGCCTTGGATCATGGTATGATGTTAAAACGACTTTGGCATTTATCCAAAGCCCCCAGCAGTGTGTCCTTTAAAATTCAAGATGATGTGCTTTATGTGTATGGCAAAGCTTCCCAAGCTTGGTTATCGGAACTTCAATTGATGACACAATGGATGGATGGCATTGCTTTGGTGAACGTGGATGCTGTTGATGTTCCTAAACCCCCCAAAACATTTCAAGAACGTGTGATGATGTTATGGCAGCCCATTGATAGTGTTCAACTGCATGTGCAAGGTGATGCTGTGATGCTGACAGGTTCAGCCACAATAGCTTGGTTGCAGCAAGCCAAAGCAAGGCTCGCATCGCTAAAGGATATGGCATCCTATGATGATCATGCGGTGCTTCGCCTTGATTCAGTGGATTATATATTGCAGCTAGCGCAGCAGGCATTGCACCCACCTCGTGGTGTACATTTATCAATAACAAAAGAGCATATATTAAAAGCACAAGGTGCTGCATCAGCTTCTTGGATTGCCAATGCGCAGAAAAAATCCGTTGCTTTGAAATACATTTTAGGTTTTGATGCGAAGGATTTGAAAATATTGAATAAGGTGAATTTGGCGCGTGTGATTGCAGCATTGGAGCCGCCTGCCAGTGTCGACTTATTTCTGAACAAAGGTAAGCTTTTGGTGAAAGGTGAAGCCGATGGACGCTGGATTACATTTGCAAACCTACAAGCCTTAAACATAAAAGGGGTTCAATCCTTTCAGAATCAAGTCAAGCAAATTTGGCATGCAGATGCGGTATTGGAGCAGGCGAAGTTGCGTTTGCATCCCGAGCCAAGTGTGCAGTTAAGCTTTGCTGATGGGGTGCTGCATGCACGTGGTCAGGCATCAAAACGCTGGATTAGCTTTGTCCATCGAGAAGCCTTGCATATAGATGGTGTGTTCACCTTTGATGAGCAAGTTGACATGATATATTCTGATGAAGAAATTCTGAAAATTGCGATGACAACACTACAACCACCTGAGGGTGTTCGTTTACAAGTCTCGCAAGGGGTTCTGAGTATTCTGGGTGAAGCGGATATAGCATGGATTGAAAGCCTGAAAGCTCAGGTAGCGGTGATTCCAGGGCTTCAATCGTTTGATATAAAATCTTTGCATGCGAAAGCCCAAGCCGATGGTTGGGAGCAGTTGCAAATTCAAGTGGCCTCGACACGTTTGCAGACTTTCGCCAACCACCCGTTGTTGACGGTCAAAGATGAAGCAGCACTTAAGCGGCTAAGCAATATTTTCCATCGTGCTGTTGAGCTGCATCCTGACAGTCGGTTGCATCTTGCTATTGCTTATAAGCGATCTGAAAAACTTGTGCTCATGATGCGAAATCATGCCATTCATCAAGGTTTGAAGAAGTATGGTGTTTTTGAATCACAGATCATCACAGATTTTAGTGAAAATCAAGGTGTGAAGCAGGATAGTCGTATTGTATTTACAGTGATAAAGCAACCGTAGAGGAAAGGAAAACAACGATGATTCAAAAAAAGATTTGTGTATTGGGTGCTGCGGGTGTGGGCAAAACAAGTTTGATTGCGCAATTTGTGTACAGTAAATTTTCGGAAAAATACTTATCGAGTATGGGTGTGAAAATTGATCGAAAAATCGTGCAGCTTGAATCGCAGCAAGTCAACTTGATGATTTGGGATATTCATGGTGAGGAAAAATTCAAGAAAATTACGTCCAGTTATTTTCGAGGTGCTTCAGGTGTCATCATGGTGGCCGATGGAACCCGCCCCGATACCTTGAGTGTGGCACAAAATATTTTTCAACGGGTTGAACAGGATGTGGGCAATATTCCCAGTGTTTGGTTGCTCAATAAAGTAGATTTGGAAGACCAGTGGTGCATGTCTGAAGGGGTGGTGAAGCAGCTGAATGAGAAATATGTGAGTGTGTATCAAAGCAGTGCCAAAACAGGTGAGAATGTGGAACAAACATTTTTCAATATTGCTGAAAATATGTTAAATGTATGAGTGAACGGCTGCATCATTCCTGCCATGCGATGCCTGAAATCTTGGCAAAGCGGTTGACTTTAAATGCCACGCAGCGATTCCAGCCCGCTTGGTTGCAATTAACAAAAGGTGGATCTGATATTCTTACGGTTGGTGGGGCTTGGCAACATTATTTTGATGTTTCTCCACGCTTGGGAACAGATGTATCGGAAGCTTGTGAGGTGTTGCTGGGCATGTTGCCGCTGGTGGATGATTTCGAGCTGTCACAAATACAGTTGGTGGATGGGCAATATACCGATGTGATTGCATTGTGTGATCATGATTCGGATTGGTTGCTTTTTTGCGATGTGAGTGAGGAAACTGAGAAATTTCAGAAGTATCAACAAATTTCCAATGATTTGCTGCTGTTACAAGGTCAACATCAACGCACCTTAAATCGCTATGTGGGCTCTGAAGTGGTGAGGCGGGATGCTGAAGGTGGTTTAAGCATCAAGGCCAAAGGTGAACGGCGTGTGATTAGTACATTGTTTACGGATATTCGTGGCTTTACACCATTCAATGAAAGCCAGGATGCACAGGTGGTGATTGAAACGCTGAATGAGTACATGACGTGTATGTTGGATCCGATACTCAATCAAGCGGGTATGATTGATAAAATCACAGGTGATGGTGCGATGGCGGTGTTTGGTGTTCTGGATTCGGAGCATGGTTGTATCGACGATGCCTTTGTTGCTGGGAAACAGATTCTAAAAGCGGTTCAAACGCTCAATGAACAACGTCAAAAACAAGGGCTCGAGCAACTGGGTGTCGGTGTGGGTATTGCGTCAGGCGAGGCGGTATTGGGCATGTTGGGTACACATCATCGTCGTTGTTTTACCGCCATTGGTCCGCATGTTAATCGTGCAGCACGCTTGGAATCCAATGCACCTGCGGGTGATATATTGCTGGATAGAGATAGTTATTTGGCATTGCATCAGCCTATAGATTGTCTACCGATGAGCTTAAATTTAAAGGGCATTGGTGATACCTGTGTGTATGTATGGCATCATAAAAAAACAAACACGTAACGGATGTTACGCACGCCGTTATCTTATGCTTCCACCTGCTCGTCACCCTCGAGTGCGCGTGTCGAGGGTCTTTTGTTGCAATCCATAGATCCCCGATACACGATTTCGGGGGTGACGCTGTTTTTTATAAGGTGCGTAACATCAGCACGTAATATAAAGCACAGGTATCCATTATTTTGGATTGTACCATGGGCGCTGTTGGATGAGCTGTGGAGGTGATGGTGTGATTTTATTTGTAGATGATGATGAGGAAATTTTAGGGCTTTATTCAAGCTTTTTAAAACAGCAAGGGTATCGCGTATTGCCATGTTCCTCACCGATACAAGCATTGGGAGTCTTTCAGCAACACCAGTCTAACATTCGAACTGTGATAAGTGATTATTGTATGCCTGAAATGAATGGTCTGGAGCTGATGAGGATGCTGCAATCTCACACGCCCAGTATTCAAAAAATTATGATTACAGGCTATTGCTTCGATGAGATACCTACTAATATATCGTTAATTCAAAAACCTTTTTCTATCCGACATTTACTTCAAGTGGTGAATGAACGAGATGAAAAATCTATTCCAGTGAAAGATGGGTATTTTCAAGTAGCTTGAAATAGGGTGATGTATATCACATGAAAGAATAGTTTTATCACGAATATGCCCACGAGTTCTGTCTGGTTTGGCTCAATTCTACGCAATTCGCTATCATTTTCTAAGTCCGACAGACTCCCCCGTAGTTTTTAAGTGTAAGGAGTGTTCATGTATAAAATAACCAAGCTGTCTTGGGGTGTTGCGTTGCTAACATCGATGTTAGCAAGCCAAGTTGCCGTTGCCAAGAGTGTCAACGTTGAACCAGAGTTGTTTCCTGTGTCGTCATATTTAGCTGCGAAACACCAAGATTTGGTGTACCCAAGTATTGCTGGGAAATTTCTTGTTTATAACGAAGTTCGTCATGATGAATTTAGTGTTGTACGGGTGCAAGTGGATCAACCCGATATGGCGGGCAAGCGCGTGGATCCAATGATGTTGAACGAAGCCTTGCGTGAAGGTGTGGCACTGCAACATGGTGAAATTGGTTATGTGAGTAATCGGATAGGTCCCATGTCAGCATGGATGTGGCAAGGGCAGGGTGATGCACATGTTGCGATTGCCAATATGGGACTGTATCGGGGTGGTCTGATTCCTGAACACTTGAATGCATCAGTGAATGGAAAGCTGTGGTGTTTTGATGCGGCTTTGCAAAAAATTCGCCATAATGAATTACTCAATGAATTTGCCAAACCAACCCATCGTGAATTGGTAGGTCAAGCTTGGCGCATGTATGACTCCAATTATTTCATGTATAAAATGGGCTATAAAGCCACTGAAAAAGGCACACATAACAAATTTGATGAACCTGCTTTATTTATTTTTAACCGTCAAAATTCTGAACTGAGCATGTTGCCTAAAGCTTTTGATGGCGCTATTTCTCCAGATGGAAAACAAATTGCTTTTGTCCGTAGTGTTGAAGGTAACTATGATTTATGGTTGCAAAATATGGATGGCACAGGGTTAACACAGCTTACCACACAGACTTATGGTGATTTTGAACCTGCTTTTAGCCCTGATGGTAAGCAGCTCGCTTTTGTTTCCAATCGAGATAGCGAAGGTAGTGTGCGTCAAACGTCCATTTATGTGATGGACTTAAATACGGGAAAAGTGAAGCGTATCACCAATGCTGAAGAAGCTGCGGATGGTGGTGTGGCATGGGCAGATATGCATACACTGATTTTTCACTCCAACCGTGATATAAAACACCCAAGAACACGCGTTTCATCGGCTTGGAGCTTGTGGAAAGTTGAGATTCAATAAGGTGAAATCCATGTATCCCTATATCATGCTCGGTTTGTTAAGTTTTGGGCTGGCTCCTTTGGCGCAAGCAGCATCATTGTTTACTCATCAAGAAGTCAAAGAGAGTGATACTGCATTGCTGTTGACCTTGGCCGATAAAGAAAATGAAATGTACCCCAAAGTCTCTCCCGATGGAAAATATTTACTGACTTTAACCATGCAAGGCAAAGAGGCTTCGATTTCACGCCGTGCGATTCAAAATGGTGGTTACTTAAATATAGTGACCGATGACATTGCTTCCTTTGCTTCCTTTGCTTGGTTTGATGAACAAGTTACGTTTTCATCCAGCCGTACTGGGATGTTGAGTTTATGGAAAAAACCTGCCAGTGGTGAAGGTTTGATGCGTCGTGAAATGGAACTCACTGGGAAATTACAAGAAATGACTTTACTGCAAGATGGCAGTGTGATTGCCACACGTATTGCACAAGGTTTCAAACAAAAACATGGTTTATCTTCGGATCACTTTAACAATTGGGATATGGGCGCGGTGCATAGTTATATTGTGCATATTTTCCCTGATGGTTCGGAAAAACGTTTGAGTAATGGTGCTGGCGCATCGGTTTCGGCGGATGGTCAGCGTATTGTATTTTCTATTTTGATGGGTAAAAGCCAACACTTATTTATGATGGATCTGGATGGTAAAAATTTAGCTCAATTGACATCGGGTCATGTGAAAGATGCACAACCGACATGGAGCCATGATGGCAAATGGATTGTCTTTACATCCAACCGTAGTGGTCGTTTGGATACAGGAGTGAGCTATAAAAACAACTGGGAGCTTTGGGCAATTTCCAATGAAGGCACACAGCTCACCCGTTTAACGTACAACAAAGGCAAAGATGGTGCGCCTTCATTGGCGGAAGATGGCACGGTGTACTTCCATTCGGATCGTCGGGTCGCTAAGAAAATATTAGCAGATCGTGAAGTGCGGGGTTCTGCATCGGGTTTTCATGTTTGGACTGTGAACTTGCCTCAACTGCTTGAAGTGCAAGCATCAATCAAGTAATTGTTGTAAACGGGCTTGGTGGTTGGGGTTGACCGAGATGAGCGGTAAGGTGACAACGAATGATGCACCTTTGCCTTCATCGCTTTCGACATGAATGCTGCCTTGATGGACTTCAACAATGTGTTTGCAAATAGCCAAGCCCAAACCCGCACTGCCTTTTTTTCGAGCCCGTGAATCATCCACGCGATAAAAACGATTGAACAAAAGGGCTTGGTGTTGCTTGGCAATGCCAGGTCCTTCATCGCATACTGTGATGGATATTTGTTCTTGTTGGGCATAGGTAGTGAGCCAAACCGTGGAATGTTCAGGTGCATATTTATGAGCATTGCCGAGCAGGTTGAAGAAGACGCGTTCAAGGTGTCCGCTATCCCCCATGACTTCCAAGTCATCCTGAATATCCATTTCCAAATGAATATGGCGTTCGGAGAATAAAATAAGGTGCTGTTGACCGACTTCTTGCAGTAAAAGAGATAAATCAACGGGTTGTTGTTGGAGTTCCAGCATGCCTGCATCGGAGCGGGCTAAGGTGAGTAAATCATCCACAATATATTGCATACGCGCAACTGTTTTAAGGTGCTGCTTAAGTATGGAGCGGTATTCATTGGCATCACGTGGGTGGCGAAGTGCCACTTCAATTTCACCTTTAAGAATGGTCAAAGGCATGCGTAACTCATGGGAAGCATCGGCTGTGAATCGCTTTTGAGATTTGAAGCTGGACTCTAAGGATTCAAACATGGAATTTAGGTCTTGCATCAAATCTTCAATTTCACGCTCCTTGGCATGATTGGGTAAACGTTGGCTTAGATCGCCATGTGCGACCTTACGCGCAGTTTTTTGAATGGTTTTGATGGGGCGGAGGGCGCGTTTGGCCATCATATAGCCTGCCCATGATGATAAAATGATGGATATAGCCCCCAAAATGCCACCGACGAGGTATAAAAGTTTAAAAAATGCTTGAATTTCACTGCTTCTATGTGCCATGAGCAAGGTGGCAATAATATGGTGACCTTGGTGAATAGGCATGGAAATCACGCGCATATTCTTTTTCCCCAAGAGTGACTCGGTTGAAATAAACGTAGCAGGCGATCCATTCATGGCTTGCCCCAAAGCAAAACTAACCGCATTGCCACCAGCATTGATGATGCTTTTGTCCGATGCATATTGAATGGTGCCATTGGCGGAAATAAGCTCCAAACTATCGCCTGTTTCACGTTGGTAGGCTTCAAGAATAGAGAACCAATAAAAGTTGTTGCTATGTTCTAAATCCTGAATAATGGCTTGAGCTTGGGAAAGTAGAACCTCATCCATATTTTGGTACACTTGACGTGACAAAAAAATATAAATCAACAATGCCGAAAAAATCAAGATCGCCAATTCAATGGTAATATACAAAAGAGCCAGGCGACCTTGAAAGGTTTCTAGCATGTGGTAACGCAGCTTTTTTAACATCAGTCGAAGTCTTAAATCAGAGGGCTATCATCGCTTAGAAGGTAACCTTGGCCACGAATGGTGTGCAATAGGGCAATTTTTTGACCTTTATCAACTTTGTTGCGTAAATGACTGATATAAACATCAATCACATTGCTTTCGGGGTCAAAGTTCATATCCCAGACATGCTCACCGATGCGAGTGCGGGAAAGCACTTTGTTCTGATTGCGAATAAGGTATTCCAGCAAAGCATATTCTTTGGTGGTCAGGCGAATAGGTTTTCCGCCACGGGTGACAAGGCGGGTCATGGGATCCAATTCCAAGTCTGCGATAAGCAAGGTGGGTGTTTTATGTTCAGACTGGCGACGTAACAAAGCACGAACACGTGCCAGTAATTCATCAAAAGCAAAGGGTTTAATCAGGTAATCATCAGCCCCTGCATCCAAACCTCGCACACGGTCTTCAATACTATCACGGGCTGTGAGCATCAATACGGGGGTAATGACACCACGCTCTCGAATTTCACGACAAACAGAAATACCATTTTTTTTCGGCAACATGACATCCAAAATAATCAGGTCGTATTCATTGACTTCGGCAAGAAAACCACCGTCTTCGCCATCGTAAGAGACATCCACAGCATGCCCTTCTTCTTTCAGACCTTTTTGAATAAATTGCGCTACTCGCTCTTCGTCTTCCACCACTAATATTTTCATGCCGATAGCATAGAACATTGCTGCGCTTTCGGAAAGTTGTGGTTAAGCTTAGGGTTATGAAATACACACTCACACAAAAACGCCCGCTGTACCGAGGCTTCTTCCAGTTGGATCAATACAGCATTGAACATGAGCGTTTTACAGGTGGTCGTATGAGCTTGGAGCGAGAGCATATCGAGCGTGGTAAAGGTGTGGCGGTGCTTTTATATGATGAAAATTGCGATGAAGTTTTATTGATTGAACAGTTTCGTATTGGCGCGGCTGTTTGTGAGGATGAAGCTTGGTTGATTGAAGTGGTCGCAGGCATGATTGATGAAGATGAAAATGCTGAAGCGGCTGGGAGACGCGAATCTGTGGAAGAAGCAGGTTATGCTCCGACATCCATGACCTACTTGGGTAAATATTACGCCACGCCAGGTGGCTCATCAGAACATATCACGGTTTACTTGGGCTTGGTGGATAAGTCAAAGCCAGTGGGTGATGGCGGCGGTGTTGTTACTGAGCATGAAGATATTCGGCGCTTCTGGCTGTCGCGTAGCCAAGCTTTGGCATGGGTTCAGAATGGGAAAATAAACTCAGGCGCACCCATGTTGGCATTGATGTTGGCATTTGGTTGGCAAGGGGCTGTGTAGCATCGTGGTGAAGTGAAATTAATGCCAAGTTGAGAGTAAAAAACCGATGGAAGCAACACTTTGATAATGGTTGTAATCAATCAATGTTTCGCCATAGCCATTGAAGAATTCAGCATAAACTTTGAGGTGACCATGGATAGGAAAACTCCAGTTGGCACGCACCGCACCTTTGTGTCCTGAAAAACTGTAGCGGCTATGAATGGATACTTCGCCGCCATCTTGAAACCATGTTAATCCCAGTTCACCATGGCCCATATATTGAAGAATATCAGGGTTGTCATCATTATTGGCGGACTCTGGTAAACGTGTCCAAACACGTAAATCGGCAAGAAAATCATGGTGGCTAAGGGAAGTTTCGATGTAAACACGGTTCCAGCTGCGTGAAAAACGCCCCGATTGTCCATTGGATTGATGGTTTAAGGCAAGGTTTAACAGTGGTATGTGAGTATCTCCGAGAGACCAAGAAGTGGGGATGGAAAGTATCAATTCAGGTTGATAATTGGTTTCACGAAAGGGTGCTGATTGTGAGGTATTGTAAAGCTGCCAGTTGGATTGTTGGGTGAACCCAAACCAAAGGTTCACATAACTACCCAAAATGTCATTTTTAAGCTTGGTTTTGAAACTTAATTGAAAACGAACCTCTTGGGCTTGTGTGGGTTGGGATAGCGTGTTGACATGGGTCGGGCTTTGTGGGTTGGGATTGGTGTTGCTGGTGTAACGTAATGGTAGCAGGTAATTGAGGTGGTGGGCTCGAAAAGAAAACACTGGATTGTTGTTTTGAGGTGAGAGTTCCCATGATTGATTAAGGTAATCTGCCGCCAAGGTTGCAGATTTATTGACCGACGCTTGGGTGTTCTGAGTTGCTTCATCATAGCAGTCCAAGCGGTCAAGGTTGTTGTGGATGTTCATGCAATTGAGGCTTGCTGCGTAGGCGGTGCTGTTGAGAAAAAAACAGAAGAAAAAGAGATAGACCAAAAGTTTCATGTTGCGCAGCTTATCGTCTGGTGGATAAGATGCTTGTGTCTAGGAGCTGACTTCGCTAAATAGCGATATAAGTCGCTTTACAACTATCCAACGATTGAATTTGTGTGTATTAAAAGGTAGGTAAAAATGCAGGTATTTCATTCATGGGAAGAAGCCGAAGCCGCTCAAATACTGGGTGGAGCCATCACAGTGGGTAATTTTGATGGTGTACATATGGGGCATCAACAGGTGTTGGCAGAGTTGAAGGGGCATGCGGAAGCTGTGGGTGGTGCTGCGGTGGTGGTGACCTTTGAACCGCATCCGCGAGCCGTGTTGTTTCCTAAAGAGTCACCACGTCGCTTGGGTCATCTGCATGAACGTTTGCAGTATCTTGAGAAATCAGGCGTGGGCGCGGTCTTGTTACTGAAGTTTACCCAAGAACTGGCAACTTGGTCGGCAGAGAAATTTTCACACGTTTTGTATGCTTCTTTCCATTTCAAACACATGCACGTGGGTTATGATTTTGCCTTTGGACATGATAGGCAGGGGCATGTGAAGGACTTGCGCGTGTTGGGTGAAGTCAAAGGTTTTACGGTGACAGAAGCAGCAGCGTTTGAGATGTTGGGGGCTGTCGTCTCTTCTTCACGGATTCGTTCTGCCATTGAGGCGGCAGATTTTGATATGGTACGTAAACTTTTGGGGCGCGGTTATAGTATTTCAGGGGAAGTGTTACATGGTGACAAGCGGGGGCGGGAAATGAACTTTCCGACTGCCAATGTAGATGTTGCAGGTTTGGCACATCCGCCTGTTGGTATTTATGCTGTGCATGCAAGTACATCTGAAAAAGTATGGGATGCTGCTGCTTATTTGGGCTATCGCCCCACATTCAATGGTCGGACATTGCTGCTGGAAACGCATGTGTTGGACGATGCGCCTGATTTGTATGGTCAGATATTTACAGTTGAATTTGTACAACGGATTCGTGAGGATCGAACCTTTACGGGGGCTGCTGACTTGGCACATCAAATTGCAGCCGATTGTGAATCGGCTCGAAATATTTTGTCTTGTGAGACAAATTCTTAAGCTTTACCTATCATGTCCCGCACCTTGAATATGATAAAAGATGGGAGTTTTCCTTGAGTCACGAAAAATTTAATTATAAACACACCGTTTTCCTGCCGAAAACTGATTTCCCTATGCGCGGAAACTTGCCTGTGAATGAGCCGAAACGCCTTGCAAAATGGGAAGAAGCCAAGCTTTACCAGCAAATTCGTGAAGCACGTAAAGATGCCCCGAAGTTTATTTTGCATGATGGACCTCCTTATGCCAATGGTTCCATTCATATTGGTCATGCTGTCAATAAGGTATTAAAAGATATTGTGGTTCGTTCGCGTACCATGATGGGTTTTGATGCACCGTATGTGCCAGGTTGGGATTGTCATGGGCTACCCATTGAATTGAAGGTTGAAGAAAAATTTAAGAAAAAGAAACGCAAAAAAGAAGATATTACAGATTCTGAATTTCGCGCAGAATGCCGTGAATATGCCAAGGGGCAAATTGATATTCAGCGTGAAGAATTCAAACGTTTGGGCATTACAGGTGACTGGGAAAATCCTTATGTCACCATGGATTATCAGTTTGAAGCCAACACAGTGCGTGAAATCGGCAAGTTTTTGGCCAATGGCGGTTTATATAAAGGTGCCAAACCTGTGCATTGGTGTGTGTCGTGTGCGACTGCTTTGGCAGAAGCTGAAGTGGAACATGAAGATCACACCTCACATTCTATTTATGTGAAATTCAAAGCGGGTGAAGATTTAAGTGATATTGATGCAACATTAACGGGCGACGTATCCGTGGTGATTTGGACAACCACACCTTGGACGATTCCAGCTAACCTTGCGGTATCTGTCGGTGGTGATTTGGATTATGTGGCAGTGCGTATCACCGATGCCAAAGACAATAAGAATCTGAAAGAAAATGACGTATTGATTCTTGCAGAAGGGCTTTGTCAGGATGTTTTTAAAGAACTCAATGCAGAATATGCGGTTATTTCACACTTTAAGGGTGAAAATCTCGAAAATCGCAAGTTTCGTCATCCTTATTTGGATCAAGATGCACCCATTTTGGTCGGAAATCATGTCACCCTTGATGCAGGTACGGGTTGTGTGCATACCGCCCCCGGTCATGGGCAAGAGGATTATGAAGTCGGTCTGCGTTATGGTTTGGAGGCATTTAATCCTGTCGATGACCATGGTATTTTTGAACCTGCCACGCCCATTGTCGAAGGGCATCATGTATATAAAGCCAATGCCGTGATGGTTGAGTATTTGCAAAGCTGTGGCGCACTTTTGGCAAGCGATCAAATTCGTCATGCTTATCCCCATTGTTGGCGTTGCCACAAACCATTGATTTTTCGTGCCACACCGCAGTGGTTTATTAGCATGGATAAAAACAATTTGCGTGATAAGGCACTTGCAGCCATCAAACAAACCGCTTGGACGCCTGAGTGGGGTGAAAATCGCATTCGTGGCATGGTTGAGCAACGCCCAGACTGGTGTGTTTCTCGTCAGCGTAATTGGGGTGTGCCGATTACTGCAATCAAATGTACATCGTGTAATTCTCACGCTGTGACTACGCCTGAAATCGTCGAAGGCATTGCCAAACAAGTCGAACAAGCAGGCGCAGATGTTTGGTTTGCCAAGGAAGTGGCTGATTTCTTGCCTGCTGCGGCGAGTTGCCCTGATTGCGGCGGTACTGATTTTGAAAAAGAAACGGATATTTTGGATGTGTGGTTTGATTCAGGATCAACGCATGCCTGTGTTTTAGAGCCGCGTGATGATTTACAATCGCCTGCGGATTTATATTTAGAAGGCTCGGATCAACATCGTGGCTGGTTCCAATCGTCCTTGCTTGAATCCATCGGTACACGCGGTGTTGCACCCTTCAAAGCGGTGTTAACGCATGGTTTTGTGGTCGATAAACATGGCAATAAAATGTCCAAATCCAAGGGTAATGTGGTTGCACCGCAAAAAATTATCAATCAAATGGGCGCAGATATCCTGCGATTGTGGATTGCTTCTGCGGATTATTCGGCAGATATTCGTATCTCCGATGAAATCATCAAGCAACTCTCAGAATCCTACCGCAGGATTCGCAATACGATTCGTTTTTTGTTGAGTAATCTTGAGAGTTTTGATGGTGCAAATGCCGTGCCTGTGGAAGTGCGTAAGCCGTTGGATCAATGGGTAATGCATCGATTGGCAGAAGTATCAAACCATGTTCAAACATCTTATGAAAACTATCACTTTCACCAAATTCACCAAGAAATTCATAATTTCTGTTCGGTTGATTTGGGTGGGTTCTATTTGGATGTGATTAAAGATCGTTTGTATTGTGATGCCTCGGATTCGGCACGCCGTATCTCTGCACAATCAACCTTGTATGACATTGCCCATACCTTGGTGCGTTTGATTGCACCGATTGTACCGATCACTGCTGAAGAAATTTGGGAGTTCTTACCTGATTCAAAGGATGAGAGTATTCATTTACAAAATTTTGCCAAAGTATCGGATGTAAGTATTGATAAGGCAGCATGGGAAAAATTCTTTGCCATGCGTGAACAAGTGAATACTGCCATGGATGTGGCGAAAAAAGATAAGATTGTGGGTTCTTCGATTGCGGCGAAGGTTTTTGTCCCATCTTTAGATAAAGATTTTCCGAATGCTGTTGGTGAAAGTTATGAACAGTTACTAATTGTTGCAGAAGCAGTAAACGGGGTGGTTTCTATGGCTGATATTGAAACTAGTGTCTCACCTGAGTCTCATCCATTCCATGCCTTTACGGCAGTAAAAGAACAGAGCGTATGTGCATTACCTGCCGATGGTATCAAATGCCCACGCTGTTGGAATGTTAGTAAACCTGCTGAGCCATCACATGCTGTTCACAACGAGATTTGCCCGCGTTGTTTTGATGTGGTGACGCGTGCGTGACATGGTATTGCTGAATATAAAATGTGTAAAAAGGATCAATAAATGACTGTAAAAACGCGGTTTGCCCCATCTCCAACAGGCATGTTACATATTGGAGGCGCTCGCACAGCTTTATTTTCATGGCTTTATGCGCGTCATTTCGGCGGTGAGTTTGTACTTCGTATTGAAGATACGGATAAAGAGCGTTCGACAGATGAAGCAACCCAAGTGATTTTGGATGGTATGAAGTGGCTTGGTTTGAATTGGGATGGTGAGCCAGTCTATCAAGGTGCGCGTCAAGATTTACATATTGCAGCGGCGAACAAGTTGCTTGATGAAGGTAAGGCATACAAATGTTATTGCTCGCGTGAAGCATTGGATGCGATGCGTGATAAGCAAAAGCTAGCTGGGCAAAAGCCGATGTATGATGGGTGTTGTCGTGAGCGCAGTGATAGACCTGAAGATGCGCCCTTTGTGATTCGTTTTAAATCTCCCAATGAAGGTGAAACATGGGTGCGCGATATGGTCTTGGGTGATGTGTGTTTCCCCAATGCAGAGCTGGATGATTTAATTATTATGCGTAGCGATGGCACACCAACATATAATTTAGCGGTGGTGGTGGATGATGCCGATATGGGGATCACGCATGTGGTGCGCGGTTCGGATCATTTGAACAATACACCACGTCAGATTCAACTTTATGAAGCATTGGCTTTGCCAGTGCCAAAGTTTGCACATATTGCTTTGATTCATGGAGCTGATGGCGCGAAAATGTCCAAACGTCATGGTTCGGTGGCGATCACTGAATATCGTGAGCAAGGCTATTTGCCAGTTGCTGTGGTCAACTACTTGGCGCGTCTGGGTTGGTCGCATGGCGATGATGAAGTCTTTTCTGTTGAGCAATTAACCAATCTTTTCGATTTGAATGCGGTGGGTAAAAGTGCATCGCGTTTCGATCAAGCTAAATTGGACTGGTTGAATGCCCATTGGATGAAAGTATCCAAAGCCGATGACTTGGTGGATGAAGTGGCGCGTTTATTGGCAGTGGATATGCAAGGAAAACCTATGCTGGCTGATGTTATTGCATGTTTGCAAGAGCGATCGAAAAATTTGATTGATTTGGTGGAGGGTGCGCGGTTCTTTTATGTTGCACCGACAGCATATCAGGAAAAAGCTGTGAAAAAAAATATCAAAGAAGGCACGCGGGTCTTGTTGGATGCATTTATTGCCAAGGCTGAATCGGAAACGTGGTCAGGTGAAACTGCGCATCAATGGATTGCTGATATTTGTGAAGCCGAAGCTGTGAGCATGGGGAAACTTGCCCAGCCCATACGAATTTTTCTTGCGGGTGTACCTGTTTCACCGCCAATTGATGTGACATTGGGTTTATTAGGCAAGGAAGAGGCTTTGAAGCGTATTCAAAAAGGCATGGAAAAGTTGAAAATTTAAACGAATGTAGGGCGTGATTGGTTGGAGGGAAAATAATGCTTGATATTATATTTTTTCTTCTTAACTTGCGCCGCCAGTCGTTTTGTTTAAAGCCGACATAGCTCAGTTGGTAGAGCAGCTGATTTGTAATCAGCAGGCCACGGGTTCGACTCCTGTTGTCGGCTCCATATATCGCAACCCCTGTGTTTTCATGGGGGTTGTGTTTTTTCAGGCGATTGATTTGGGAGAGGTTCCAGAGTGGCTAAATGGGGCAGACTGTAAATCTGCTGGCTCCGCCTACGCTGGTTCGAATCCAGCCCTCTCCACCATTTTTTGAAAGCGTGCTTGCGCGCTTGACTTGCGGGTGTGGTACAATGGTAGAACCTCAGCCTTCCAAGCTGATGATGCGAGTTCGATTCTCGCCACCCGCTCCATTTTTCAAGGTGGGTATCCCCCTTGTTAAGCCTAGGTGGCTCAGGGGTAGAGCACATCCTTGGTAAGGATGAGGTCGCGGGTTCAATTCCCGCCCTAGGCTCCAGTTTGGTGTGAACGCATGATTGGTTTTCGCCGTTGTTTAAAAATGTTGATGGAGATGTGAAATGGCAAAGGAAAAGTTTGAACGTACCAAGCCGCATGTAAACATTGGTACCATTGGTCATGTGGATCATGGTAAAACCACGTTAACAGCTGCGATTACTAAGGTCTTGTCTTTAACAGGCGGTGCTGTGTTTAAAGACTATGCTGATATTGACGGTGCTCCAGAAGAGCGCGAACGCGGCATTACCATTGCCACGGCTCACGTTGAATATGAAACTGAAGCACGTCATTATGCTCATGTCGATTGTCCTGGGCATGCCGATTATGTGAAAAACATGATTACAGGTGCGGCACAAATGGATGGCGGCATTTTGGTTGTTTCTGCTGCTGATGGTCCGATGCCTCAAACCCGCGAGCATGTGCTTCTTGCTCGTCAGGTTAATGTTCCTCATTTGGTTGTTTATTTGAACAAAGCCGACATGGTGGATGATGAAGAATTGTTGGAATTGGTTGAGATGGAAGTGCGTGAATTGTTAGATATTTATGATTTTCCAGGTGATGATACACCAGTGATTATTGGTTCTGCTTTGAAAGCCTTGGAAGGCGATCAGTCTGAAATTGGTGAAGCTTCGATTCATCGTTTGATGAAGGCAGTTGATGAGTTTATTCCAACGCCTGAACGTGCGATCAATAAAGATTTCTTGATGCCGATTGAAGATGTGTTCTCGATTTCTGGTCGTGGCACTGTGGTCACAGGTCGTGTTGAAGCAGGCATCCTTAATGTGGGTGATGATGTTGAAATCGTGGGTATTCGCGATACGCAAACAACAACGTGTACGGGTGTTGAAATGTTCCGTAAGTTGCTCGATCGGGGCGAAGCTGGCGATAACATTGGCGCATTGATTCGTGGTTTGAAGCGTGAAGATGTTGAGCGTGGTCAAGTATTGGCGAAGCCTGGCTCTATTCATCCACACACTAAGTTTAAAGCAGAAGCTTACATTTTGACCAAAGAAGAAGGTGGTCGTCATACACCATTTTTCAATGGTTATCGTCCTCAGTTTTATTTCCGCACCACGGATGTAACAGGATCTGTAACCTTACCAGAAGGCACCGAAATGGTGATGCCTGGTGATAACATCTCGATGGATGTTGAATTGATTACTCCGATCGCAATGGATAAGGAATTACGTTTCGCCATTCGTGAAGGTGGTCGTACGGTCGGCGCTGGCGTCGTGACCGAAATTAGCGAGTAAGTTAAAAGTAACCGACATGGGCGGCGGCAGTTTACTGCTGCCGCTTTGTTGTCGCTGGAGTATAAGCATGCGTGATCTATTGTCGTTGGTTTGTGAAGATTGCAAACGTCGTAACTACACAACCGATAAAAACAAACGTACCATGAGTGAAAAGCTTTCATTGAAGAAATATTGCAACTCATGCCGTAAACATACCTTGCATAAAGAAGGTAAAGTTTAACCTGTTTTTGAGATAGGCGAGTAGCTCAATTGGTAGAGTACCGGTCTCCAAAACCGGGTGCTGTGGGTTCGAGTCCCTCCTCGCCTGCCAGTTTGTTTAGAGTGAGATATGCAAAAATATTAAATAACCCCTAGTATAATCGGAATAAGCGCATTTAGGGTTGAGAAACAAGAGGTTGGACAATGGGTGTTGCCGGAGTATCGAAGTTTTTTGGTGAAGTTCGTGCTGAGGCACGAAAGGTTGTTTGGCCTGAAAGAAAAGAGACCATGCAAGCGACCTTGATGGTTGTTGTGATGGTTTTGTTTTTATCCTTATTCTTGTGGATTGTGGATTCTGGTTTTAGTGCGTTAGTGAAGTTGGTGATCTAGATGTCAAAACGTTGGTATGTGGTTCAAGTTTATTCTGGATTTGAAGATAAGGTTCAATTGATGCTCGCAGAGAATGCTGAGCGTGCTGGTCTTGCTGAAAAGTTTGGTGAGATTTTGGTGCCACGTGAAGAGGTGGTAGAGCTTCGTAATGGACAAAAGGTTACATCACAACGAAAGTTCTTTCCTGGTTACATC
This sequence comes from Mariprofundaceae bacterium, assembly GCA_030950925.1. Taxonomy (GTDB): domain Bacteria; phylum Pseudomonadota; class Zetaproteobacteria; order Mariprofundales; family Mariprofundaceae. The sequence goes on along the minus strand of JAUZQO010000006.1, from coordinate 13,473 downwards.
ATGGTGGAAATGGAATTGGACGATAATACTTGGCATGTGGTGAAAGATACCCGCCAAGTGAGTGGCTTCTTGGGTTCTGGCAACAAGCCTCGCCCAGTACCTCAATCACAAGTGGATCAATTACGCAAACAAATTGAAGAAGGTGTGGAACGTCCCAAGCCGAAAGTTCTTTTTGATGTGGGCGAAGCTGTACGGGTGATTGACGGTCCTTTTGCATCGTTTAATGGTGTGGTTGAAGAAGCGGATGAAGCCAATGCGAAGCTTAAGGTGAGTGTTTCTATTTTTGGTCGCCCAACGCCTGTCGAATTGGATTATGTCCAAGTTGAAAAAGGTTGATTTTTTTTTGTAGTTGTTTAGGTGACGTTCGCTTGGCGTAGTTGCTAACGCTACGATGGTTGTTTAATGCTTGAACTCCCCTTGTCGTCATTGCATGAAGGCGTGGATGACATCGTTGATTTATTTTTGAGTGACCTTGCATGAAGCGAGGTTGACCACATTCATGTGGCAGCAGTTTAACTGCGAATAAAGGTGAAAAGCAGGATGCTTGAAGCCGGATGGAGAAGCTAAATGGCTAAGAAGATTGAAAAGTTTGTGAAGTTGCAAGTTGCAGCTGGCGCAGCGAACCCTGCCCCACCAGTCGGCCCAGCATTGGGTCAAGCTGGTTTGAATATTATGGAGTTTTGTAAGGCGTTTAATGCGCGCACACAGGATATGGAAAAAGGCATGCCTTTACCTGTCGTGATTACAGTGTTTGCGGATAAAACCTTTGAATTTGCGATTAAAACACCGCCAGCATCTGTTTTATTGAAGAAAGCGGCGAAGATTCAAAAAGGTTCGGCTGTACCCAACAAAGATAAAGTTGGTACGGTGACATCTGCACAATTGCGTGAAATTGCAGAGGCGAAGATGGTTGATTTGAACTGTTACGATCTTGATGCAGGTGAAAAAATTATTGCTGGCACAGCCCGTTCGATGGGTTTGGTTGTCGAAGGCTAAGGGAGACAATCATGGCGAAAATTTCTAAACGTATGAAAGCATCTCGCGAATCTGTACCCGCAGGTGCGTTGGATTTAAGTGGTGCAGTATCAGCGATTACTGGGCAACCCAAAGCAAAATTTGATGAATCAGTGGATGTAGCAGTGAAATTGGGTGTTGACCCACGTCACGCAGACCAAATGGTTCGTGGTAGTATTTCATTACCAAACGGTACGGGAAAAACTGTACGTGTTGCCGTGTTTGCACGTGCTGCAAAAGCTGAAGAAGCGACAGCTGCTGGTGCGGACATTGTTGGCTCAGACGACTTGTTTGAAAAGATTCAAGGTGGATTTTTGGATTTTGATCGTGTGGTTGCAACCCCAGATATGATGGGTCTTGTTGGTCGCTTAGGGCGTGTGCTTGGGCCTCGAGGTTTGATGCCAAACCCTAAGTTGGGTACGGTGACCATGGATGTAACCAAAGCTGTGGGTGCCATTAAAGCAGGTCAGATTGAAGTGCGTGTGGACAAAGCGGGTGTGATCCATGCGCCTATCGGTCGTCGTTCATTTGACGATGCTCAATTGCTTGAAAATATCGAATACTTGTTTTCTGAATTGAATCGTATGAAGCCTGCATCTTCGAAAGGTCGCTACATGCAAAGTGTTGTACTTTCATCAACCATGGGCGCAGCCGTTCGTGTGGATGCAGCAACGCTTTAAAATAATTTCGAGGGTGCTGTGTTATGGCATCCTCATTCTAGTTTGATGACATCTACTTTCAAAGTGGCTGTTGTTAAAAAAAACGATCCGTCCATGACTGTCGGAGCTGATAACTGAAAAGTTTAACGGCTTAATTGGGAAACTATCCTGCATAGATGGAGTGCAAGTTCTCTTGCGCGGGTCGAATTTGTAAGGGGGTAGAAGTGAATAAACAAGAAAAACAAAGTATTGTTGAAGAGCTTCACGCTGCCTGGTCTGAATCTACTGCGGGTGTTGTTGCACAATACCGTGGCTTGACAGTGACTGAAATGGGTGAGCTTCGTGCAAGCCTTCATCAGTCGGGTGTGTCTTTGCAAGTTGTGAAGAATACACTGGCGCGTCGAGCAGCAGAAGGTACAGGCTTTAAGGTCGCTGAAGAGTTATTCACTGGACCTGTTGCAATTGCTTATGGTACAGACCCAGTGGGTATGGCTAAAGCAATCGCTGACTTTGCTAAAGAACATAAAGCTCTAGAAATTAGAGGTGGTGTTCTGGATGGCAAAATCATTGATGCAGCAGGAATTAAAGCACTCGCAAACTTACCGTCTCGCGACGTATTGCTAGCCAAGATGTTGGGCAGCATGCAATCGCCAATTAGCGGTTTTGTTCGTACTTTGAACGAAATTCCAGGTTCATTTGTGCGTGTTCTGGCAGCAGTTCGCGATCAGAAAGACGCAGCATAAATACAAAACGATAGGTTTAATAACCGCAAGAGGAGTTCATTTAAAATGGCTATTTCTAAAGAAGAATTGATCGAAGCAATTGAAACCATGACAGTATTGGAATTGTCTGAATTGGTAACTGCTTTGGAAGACAAATTTGGTGTATCAGCATCAGCACCTGTTGCTGTTGCTGCTGTTGCTGTTGCTGGCGAAGCTGCTGTTGAAGAGCAAACTGAATTCTCAGTGATCTTGACAGCCGCTGGTGACAAGAAAATTCAAGCAATCAAGGCTGTTCGTGAAGTAACAGGGCTTGGCTTGAAAGAAGCGAAAGCAGTGGTTGACGGTGCTCCAGCACCTGTAAAAGAAGGTGTTTCTAAAGACGAAGCTGAAGAAGTAAAAGCTAAGTTGGAAGCAGCAGGCGCATCTGTAGAGTTGAAGTAAATCGCGCTATTGCGCATTTTTTCTTAGTGCTTGATGAGGCTGATTCCCAGTAGTGATACTGGGGGTTGGCCTTTTCGCGTCTAAGCATCTTGAGCTTTTTAATAAGCTTTGATGGTCATCTGTTTTTGAGAGTATATATGAGATGAGTTTATTCTCAAAAACATGATGGTGGTTTGAATCTGTTCAAGTTTAATTTCATTCGAGGTCTGTATGGGCAAGCAAGTTGCAGTGAAGCGCATTCGCAAAAATTTTGGGAGCATTGATTCGGTGATTGATATGCCGAACATGCTTGATCTTCAAGTCAGTTCTTATCGTGATTTTGTCGGTGTGGGCGGTGGTGATACAGATATTGATGGTTCACGTTTGGGTACAGTGTTTCGCAATACGTTCCCGATCTGGGATTATGGCGGAAATGCAGAGCTTCTTTTTGAAGGTCTGGAATATACGAATCCACGTTATGACCAAGATGAATGTCGTCGTCGTGATTTAACCTATGCATTGCCTGTGAAAGTGAAACTTCGCTTGAAAATCTTTGAAAGCGATGGTGAAGGACGTAATGCCAAACGTACGGTGAAAGAAGTGCGGGATCAGTTTGTTTATATGGGCGAAATTCCATTGATGACAGATTATGGCTCATTCATTATTAACGGCACAGAACGTGCGATTGTATCGCAAGTGCATCGTTCTCCGGGTGTGTTTTTTGACCATGATTCGGGTAAAAGCCACTCATCAGGTAAATTCTTATTCAAAGCACGGATTATTCCTTACCGTGGTTCATGGTTGGATTTTGAATTTGATATCAAAGATAAAATGCACTTCCGTATTGACTTGCGTCGCAAAATGCCTGCTGGTGTGGTGCTTAAAGCTTTGGGGCTTTCCACACAAGATATTCTGAATCGTTTTTACAAACGTCGTATGTATCGTACAACGGAGCAAGGTTATCAAGTTCGTTTTGATGCCGATTTATTTTTGGGTAGTCGCGCCGCCACAGATATTATCTTGGATGACAAGAAAATTGTCACCGAAGGCAAGAAAATCACACGTTTAGCCATTAAAAAGCTAACAGAATCCAACGTTGAATGGTTGGATGTTCCTGTTGAAAACATGATTGGTGAAGTGATTGCTGAACCCATTATGGTAGATGGTGGAGAGATTTTACTCGATCATAACCATGAATTGACCGAAGAATCCTTGTCAGCCCTTGAAGGTGCGGATATTACTGAATTTGAATGCTTGTTCATTGATGCATTCCAACGTGGCCCTTGGTTGGCCGATACCTTGCGTTTGGATACAGTCCAATCCAAAGAAGAAGCACAGGTTGAGATTTATCGCATGATGCGCCCAGGTGAGCCGCCAACGGTTGAAACAGCCAAGGCTTTGTTTGAATCTATGTTCTTTGATAAGGGACGTTATGACTTATCGGCTGTAGGGCGTATGAAGTTGAACAGCCGTTTGGAAATTAGCAATGACGCTGTGCCATTGGATCAAGGCACATTGCGTGTTGAAGATATTCTGATGACGGTCGATACCTTGCTTGCATTGCGTGATGGTATTGGCGAAGTGGATGATATTGATCACTTGGGCAATCGTCGTTTGCGTTCAGTGGGTGAGCTGCTTGAAAACCAAATGCGCATCGGTTTGATTCGTATGGAACGTGCGATTCGTGAACGATTAACATCGAGCGATTTAACGGAAGCGATGCCTTCCGATTTGGTCAATGCGAAACCATTGATTGCTTCGGTGAAAGAATTTTTTGGTTCTTCTCAATTATCTCAATTTATGGATCAAACCAATCCATTATCAGAAGTAACCCATAAACGTCGTATTTCAGCCTTAGGCCCTGGCGGTCTGTCGCGTGAACGTGCGGGCTTTGAAGTGCGCGATGTGCATGCTACGCATTATGGGCGTTTTTGTCCGATTGAAACACCCGAAGGTCCAAACATTGGTTTGATTAACTCCTTGGCATCGTTTGCCAAGGTCAATAACTTTGGTTTTATTGAAACGCCTTACCGTAAAGTGGTGGATAGCAAAGTAACCGATGAGGTTATTTACCTGTCTGCAATTGAAGAAGCGGGTCATGTGATGGCTCAGGCCAATGCCAAGGTGGATAAAGACGGGCGTTTTGTTGCTGAATTTATTCAGTGTCGTCAAGATGGTGAGTTTATCATGGCTGCGCCTGCGGATATTGAATTTATGGATGTATCGCCGTCACAGGTTATTTCTGTGGGCGCGGGCTTGATTCCATTCCTTGAACATGATGATGCGAATCGCGCCTTGATGGGCGCCAATATGCAACGTCAGGCAGTGCCTTTGTTGAAATCTGAAAAACCCTTGGTGGGAACGGGTATGGAAGCGCCGTTGGCACGAGATTCTGGTGTGTCGGCTGTGGCACGTCGTGCGGGTGTGGTTGAGTCTGTGGATGGTAGTCGCATTGTGGTGCGTGTGCATGATGAGGCACAGGTTGAAGGCGAGCCAGGCGTGGATGTGTATCGTTTGTTTAAATACCGTCGCTCCAATCAAAACAGTTGCTTTAACCAACGTCCCTCGGTGAAAGCGGGCGATATGGTTCGTCCTGGTGATATTATTGCTGATGGACCTTCTACGGACATGGGTGAGTTGGCCTTGGGTCGCAATGTGTTGACAGCATTCATGCCTTGGCGTGGATATAACTTTGAAGATGCGATTGTGATTTCTGAAAAGTTGGTCAAAGAAGATGTGTATACATCCATTCATATTGAAGAATTTGAAGCCGTTGCGCGTGATACCAAATTGGGCGAAGAAGAAATTACCCGTGATATTCCCAATGTGGGTGAAGAAGCCTTGCGTCATTTGGATGATACTGGTATTGCCTACGTCGGTGCTGAAGTCAAAGCAGGTGACATCATTGTCGGTAAAATCACCCCCAAAGGTGAAAGCCAGTTATCCCCAGAAGAGAAATTATTGCGTGCCATTTTTGGTGAAAAAGCATCCGATGTGCGTGACTCATCCTTGCGTGTGAAGCCTGGTAATGAAGGCATTGTGGTGGATGTGCAAATCTTTACACGTCGTGGTGATGAAAAAGATGAGCGTGCGAAATCCATCGAAGAATCAGAAGTTGAAAAACTTTATGCTGATAAAGAAGATGAACGTCGCATCCTTGAAGGCAATGTGGTTGAGCGTTTGAAGGCATTGTTGATCGGGCAACAAGCATTGAAAGTGAAAGGTTTGAACGTTGGCGCAGTCATTGACGAAGCCAGTTTGGATGCGTTGCCATTGCGTGAATTGTCGGCTGTGTCAGTGCAATCCGATGATGTGAATGCCAAGGTTGCAGAAATCCTTGCGTCGATGGATACAGAGCGTGCTCGTCTTGAAAAACGTTTTGAAGAAAAGGTTTCCAAGGTTCGTGAAGGCTCAGAACTTAAACCAGGTGTGATTAAGGTTGTGAAGGTGTTTGTTGCAGTGAAACGTAAACTTCAACCTGGTGATAAAATGGCGGGTCGTCATGGTAATAAGGGTGTGATTTCAATCATCGTACCTGAAGAAGACATGCCATTTACAGCCGATGGTCGCCCTGTTGATATTTGCTTGAACCCTCTGGGTGTACCGTCTCGTATGAATATCGGGCAAATCCTTGAAATTCATATGGGTTATGCTTGTGGTGAACTGGGTCGTCGTTTGGATGAAATGGTGATTGCCAAGGCTGCTAAAAAAGATATTCGTGATTTCTTGTTGGATATTTATGCTGAAGATGAAAAAGCCTGTGGTCAAATCACAGATATGTCCGAAGATGAATTGGATGAGTTGGTGCATAACCTGAAAGGGGGCATACCGATTGCATCGCCAGCATTTGATGGTGCCAAAGAAGAGCATTTGTACCGCATGTTGGCGTTGGCAGGTTTAGCGAAAACAGGTCAAACCACCTTGTATGATGGTATGACAGGCGAAGCCTTTGATCGTCCGATTACCATTGGTCAGATGTATATTTTGAAACTGCACCACTTGGTGGATGAGAAAATTCATGCACGTTCAACAGGTCCTTATTCATTGGTCACGCAGCAACCCTTGGGTGGTAAAGCTCAATTTGGTGGGCAACGTTTTGGTGAAATGGAAGTGTGGGCGTTGGAAGCTTATGGCGCAGCGCATGTCTTGCAGGAAATGTTGACGGTGAAATCGGATGATGTTCAAGGTCGGACGAAAATGTATGAATCCATTGTTCGTGGTGACCTGACATTTGATGCGGGTATTCCAGAATCCTTTAACGTAATGACCAAGGAATTGAATGCCTTGGGTATTGATATTGAAATGGTTAAAAAACCAGTCGAAGAGGCATAAATCATGCAAAAATTATTTAATATGTTTCAAAAGCCAAGCAGCATTGAAGACTTTGACGGTCTTCGTGTCGGCTTGGCAAGCCCTGAAAAAATTCGTTCATGGTCCTTTGGTGAAGTTAAAAAACCAGAAACCATCAATTATCGTACATTTAAACCCGAACGTGATGGTCTTTTTTGCGCCAAAATTTTTGGACCGATTAAAGATTATGAATGCTTGTGTGGTAAATACAAACGTTTGAAACATCGTGGTGTGGTCTGTGAAAAATGTGGTGTGGAAGTCATTCAATCCAAAGTTCGTCGTGATCGTATGGCACACATTGATTTGGCAGCACCTGTAGCTCACATTTGGTTTTTAAAATCATTGCCATCACGTATTGGTTTGTTGCTGGATAAAACCTTAAAAGAACTTGAACGTGTGTTATATTTTGAATCCTATATCGTGTTAGACCCTGGTTTGACCAGTTTGGATAAGTATCAAATTCTTACAGAAGAAGAATATATCGAAGCCTTTGAAGAATATGGTGAAGAATTTCGTGCTACGATGGGTGCAGAAGCCTTGCGTGAAATGTTGAAAGACATTGATTTGGATGAAGAGCGTCAAAGCTTACGTGCGCAAATTTCTGCCACGAAAGCTGTGACTAAATTAACCAAGTTGACCAAACGTTTGCAAACTGTGGAAGCGATGTTGGGCTCAGGCAACCGTCCTGAATGGATGATTTTGGAAGCGATTCCTGTATTACCACCCGAAATCCGTCCGTTGGTTCCTTTGGATGGTGGTCGTTTTGCCACATCTGATTTGAATGATTTGTATCGCCGTGTTATCAATCGTAACAACCGTTTGCGTCGTTTGTTGGAGTTGAACGCACCAGAAATCATCACCCGCAATGAAAAACGTATGTTGCAAGAATCTGTGGATGCCTTGTTTGATAATGACCGTCGCTCCAAGCCGATTACAGGTAACAACCGTCGCCCATTGAAATCACTGTCTGATGTCATTAAAGGCAAACAAGGTCGTTTCCGTCAAAACTTGTTGGGTAAACGTGTGGATTATTCGGGTCGTTCGGTGATTGTGGTCGGGCCAAATTTGAAACTGCATCAATGTGGTTTACCGAAGAAAATGGCCTTGGAATTGTTCAAACCATTTATTTATCATAAGTTGGAATTGCGTGGTTTAGGTACGACCATTAAAGCCTGTAAAAAATTGGTCGAACAAGGGATTCCTGAAGTTTGGGATATTTTGGCCGAAGTGATTCATCAACATCCTGTGTTGTTGAACCGTGCGCCAACCCTTCACCGTTTGGGTATTCAAGCCTTTGAACCTGTGTTGATTGAAGGCAAAGCCATTCAGTTGCACCCATTGGTTTGTACAGCATTCAATGCCGATTTTGATGGTGACCAAATGGCTGTGCATGTGCCGTTATCCATTGAAGCGCAAACGGAAGCACGTGCGTTGATGATGGCATCAAACAATGTGTTATCTCCTGCGACAGGCAAACCTGTGATTGTACCCACCCAAGATATGATTTTGGGTATTTATTACTTGAGCCGTGAAAAACCATTTGAACCCGGTGAAGGCATGATTTTCGCATCATCCGATGAAGTCATGCGTGCTTATGATGCGGGTGTGGTCAGTATTCACTCGCGTATTACCTGTCGTATTCGTGGTGTGCGTGAAAAAACCACGGTGGGTCGTACCATTATTTCAACGGTACTTCCCGATGAATTACCATTTTCCAGTATCAACCGTATTTTGGGCAAGAAAGAAGTGGCTCAATTGATTGAAGATTGTTTTGTGGCTTCGGGCAATAAATCAACAGTATTGTTGGCGGATCGCTTGAAAAACTTGGGATATACCTATGCAACCCGTTCAGGTGCATCATTTAGCTTGGCTGATGTGATTATTCCTGAAGAAAAATATACGGCTGTCAGGCAAACAGAAAAAGAAGTGTTGGAAGTCCAAACGCAATACCGTGATGGTTTGATTACAGCGGGCGAGCGTTACAACAAGGTGATTGACTTGTGGACACATACCACAGAAAAAGTCGCCAAAGCGATGATGGATAACTTGGCATCGGAAGAAGTCACATCACCTGATGGTACGAAAACTGAATCCATGGTGACCTTTAACTCGGTTTACATGATGGCAGATTCTGGCGCGCGTGGTTCAGCTCAGCAGATTCGTCAGTTGGCAGGTATGCGTGGTTTGATGGCGAAACCTGATGGTTCGATTATTGAAAACCCCATTACCTCAAACTTCCGTGAAGGTTTGACAGTATTACAATACTTTATCTCCACGCATGGCGCACGTAAGGGCTTGGCAGATACGGCATTGAAAACAGCCAACTCGGGTTATTTAACCCGTCGTTTGGTGGATGTGGCACAAGATGCGGTCATTCGTGAGCAAGATTGTGGGACAACGCAAGGCATTACCATTTCGCCATTGGTGGAAGGTGGTGAAATTATTCAACCCTTGTCCGAGCGTGCGTTGGGTCGTGTGTTGTTGGCACCTGCGGTCAATCCTTTGACCCAGGAAGAAATAGTACCTGCGGGTACCATGTTAAATGAAGAATTGGTTGCGAAAATTGATGAAGTTGAAATTGAGCAATTGCGTATCCGTTCTGTATTGACGTGTGAATCTGAAGAAGGCGTATGTGCTGCCTGTTATGGTCGTGATTTGGCACATGGTACACCTGTTTGTATGGGTGAGGCTGTGGGTGTGATTGCAGCACAATCCATTGGGGAACCGGGTACACAGTTGACCATGCGTACCTTCCACGTGGGTGGTACAGCATCGCGTTCGGCAGAACAAGCCAACATTGAATCCAAATTCAATGGCTCGGTTCGTTTGATGGATGCCGTTGTGGTGCGTGATTCACAAGGCGCAGATATTGTCATCAACCGTCATACAGAAGTGCTTGTATTGGATATTCAAGGTAAAGAAGTGGAGCGTCATCATGTTGCGTATGGTGCGCATCTTTTGGTTCAAGATGGTGAAGCCGTGAAATTGGGATCTATATTGGCTGAATGGGATCCATACACCATGCCATTGATTGCAGAAGTGGATGGTTTGGTTCGTTATGTGGACATGGAAGAAGGTCGCACGGTGCGTGAGCAAACCGATGAAGTGACAGGCTTGTCCAACCGCATTGTGATTGAGCATTCAGAAGCACGCAAAACTGCTTTGCGTCCACAAGTTCAGTTGATTGATCCGAAAGACCCTGAATCTGATCCGATTGTGATTCCGCGTACCAATGTTCCTGCGCGCTATTTCTTGTCGCCAGGCGCAATTTTGAATGTGGAAGATACCATCGAAGTGAAAGCGGGCGATGTTTTGGCACGTTTACCACGTGAAACATCGAAAACGAAAGATATTACGGGTGGTTTACCACGCGTAGTGGAATTGTTTGAAGCACGCAAACCGAAAAGTTTGGCATTTATTGCGGCGAAAGATGGTAAAATTGCCTTTGGCAAGGATATTCGTGGTAAACGTCGTATTTATGTGGAACCTGATGATGCAACTGATCCGATTGAATATCAGATTCCGAAAGGATCGCACATTATTGTGCAAGAAGGGGATCGTATTCGTCGCGGTGAAAAATTGATGGAAGGCTCTCCAGCACCGCAAGATATTTTGCGTGTATTGGGTGTTGAAGCATTGGCGAACTACCTGACCGATGAAGTGCAAGAAGTGTATCGTTTGCAAGGTGTGAAAATTAACGATAAGCATATCGAAGTGATTACACGTCAAATGATGCGTAAAGTATTGATTACAGATCCTGGGGCTTCCACTTATGTGGGTGGTGAGCAAGTGGAACGTAAATATGCGTTGGCACAAAATCGCAAGTTGATTGCTGCTGGCAAACCACCTGCGACGTTTGAACCTGTGCTTTTGGGTATCACCAAAGCATCATTGAACACAGAATCCTTTATTTCTGCGGCATCGTTCCAAGAAACCACGCGTGTGATTACCGAAGCTGCCTTGGCTGGTAAGGTGGATTGGTTAACAGGGCTGAAAGAAAATGTGATTCTTGGTCGTTTGCTGCCAGCAGGTACGGGCTTGGCCATGCGTAACCTTCCCAAGCCTGTGGATGAAGAAGTGGAAACCGGAGATAGTATATCAGATAACGCGGCTTAAACTGGAGCCTTTCTGTTGAGTGAAGATCCCGCCCATCCTTTTGGATGAGGTGGGATTTTGTCTATGTGGCATAGGAGAAGATATGGGTAAAGTTATTTCAAATAGCCAGTATGAAAGTGCATTATCAGATATACATGTTGAATTGGTCAAGTGGCAATATTGGATCAAGGTAAAAGGTTTGCGTGTGATGATTGTCTTTGAAGGCCGTGATGCCGCTGGAAAAGGTGGTGTCATCAAACGTCTGACCGAGCCTTTAAACCCGCGTGGCTGTAATGTTGTGGCCTTGCCTGCTCCATCGAATCGTGAAAAAACACAATGGTATTTTCAACGCTATGTTCAACATCTCCCAGCGGCGGGCGAAATCGTTATTTTTGATCGAAGTTGGTACAATCGAGCGGGTGTTGAACGGGTGATGGGGTTTTGTACGGACTTGGAATACCGTGAATTTCTACGCTCCTGCCCTGAATTTGAACGTATGTTGGTGCGTTCGGGTATTATTCTATTAAAATATTGGTTTTCAGTGAGTGATCAAGAGCAGGAACGACGTTTTCAGAAACGCGCCAGTGATACAAGTAAACATTGGAAATTAAGCCCCATGGATTTGGAATCTCGCAACCGTTGGGTTGAATATTCAAAAGCCAAAGATGAAATGTTTTTTTATACGGATATTATGGAAGCACGATGGCATGTCGTGGATGCTGATGTGAAAAAAACAGCACGTTTAAATTGCTTAAGTCATATCCTTGATTCTGTGGCTTATGAAGATGTGATACCTGATCCCATTGCGTTGCCTGAAAGGGCGAAGCAAGGTGATTATCAACGCCCCGATATTGAGTCTCAAAACTTTGTGCCCAAGAAGTATTAACCCGATTAAAAAAACCACCCTCGAATGTTTGTATCGAGCATGCTGCCTTTACACTTTTTTCTCGTTCCCATGCTCCTGCGTGGGAATGCATATCACTCGCATCGTATGCATTCCCACCGAGGACGATGGGAACGAGGAACGGATAAACGCAGATGGTTTACTGTCTTGTTTGTTTCATCGGTGTGTATCTGTCGCTTTATAGTTTTAAGTCTTACTTCAATTTTAATGCCTGAAAGACTTCATCCGCATGAAAAGATGAGCGCACCAACGCGCCCGAAGCGACCATGCCAAAGCCTTTTTTCTCAGCCAGATATTTGAGTTCATCAAATTCTTCGGGTGTCCAATATTTCATGACAGGGTGATGTTTTTCACTCGGGCGCAAATATTGTCCAATGGTTAAAATATCAATGCCAGCTTCACGCATATCATCCATGACTTGTAGAATCTCATCCCGTTCTTCACCCAAACCCACCATCAAACCTGATTTGGTGACGATATGGGTATCTATTTCTTTGGCGCGTTGGAGTAAGCGCAAGGATGTATAATAACGCGCCCCAGGGCGCACCGAGCGATACAAACGAGGCACGGTTTCAAGGTTATGATTAAAAATATCAGGCTTGGCATCCATGATGGTGTTCAAACAGGTGGATGGTTTGCGTTGAAAATCAGGTGTCAGGATTTCAATGGTGACTTCGGGTTGGCGAGCTTTGAGTTCACGAATCACAGTGGCGTAATGACCTGCCCCACCATCTTTTAAATCATCGCGATCTACGGATGTAATCACTACATGTTTCAGCCCAATTTGTGCCACGGCCTTGGCAAGATTGATGGCTTCCTCAGGATCAACATCATCGGGTTTACCTGTTGCCACATTACAAAAGGCACAGGTGCGCGTACACACGCGTCCTAAAATCATAAAGGTTGCCGAACCTTGTTTCCAACAATCACCGATATTGGGGCAAGATGCCTCTTCACAAACAGTGTTGAGTTTTAAATCACGCATCAGCTGTGTAATTTCTTTGTATTCAGGTGACATAGGCGCACGGACTTTTAACCATGCGGGCTTGCCTGTCATCGGCAAACCTTCGGATTGAACTTGGATGGGGATAACTTTTCGGCTCATACGCCAAGGATAGCCATCATTGGCTTGGCTATGAACCATTCAAAAGCTATGGCAAGCTTGGGCTTACTAAAAAGTAGCGTAAAGCCCCTTGCTTCAGCTATGGGGATATAAGCGATTGCATTAGTTTATATGAAGCTATATACTTCAACTATGTTCAAATCGAATAGAAATATTGTTTATTCCAACAAATATCATGTTGTTTGG
>JAUZQO010000059.1 GCA_030950925.1 Mariprofundaceae bacterium | reverse complement strand
TGTCGCCTTCAATTTTGATACAGCCACATGGGTCAATTTCAAAATGTTTGGACTTTTGGGTGCAACCTTTGTATTTATCATGGGGCAGAGCATCTATTTGGCACGGTATATGGAAGATAAATCGACATGATTTTTCATGCATCAAGAAACATCGAATACTCAAGATTGCACCTTATAATAGTAGTTCAAGCATGATGACTACATTATGCTGCCGTCACCCTCGAATGCTTGCATCAAGGATCTATAGTGATTCAAGTATTAAATCACCACGTCATTCAAGTATAGAACTATCATTTCCATATTCCCCAATCGTCATCCTCGAATGCTTGTATCGAGGATCTACCATTAGATTCCCGATAAAATATTTCGGGAATGACGTGGTGATTTAATGCTTGTGTCGAGGGTCTATTGATAGATTCCAGACACAAGCACTCTGGAATGACGGTGGTTTAATACTTGAATCACTATATAGGTAGATTCCCGATAAAAGATTTCGGGAATGACGGCTTATTTCATCACCACCGAGGACGGTCGGAAGGAGAAATGGAAGAAAATAAGTCAAACTGACAATTATTTTGGCTATTTGTGACAATATGCGTCACAACTGAGATAAAAAGATGAACATACTCCCGCACAACTTTGGCATTGGGGTTGCGATAAGCTTTGCATCGTCACTTCGGCGGTAAATAAATTTTATATTATTTCTTTGGAGGAAATATTATGATGGTTCAAGTGAAGAAAGAAAAAGGTTTTACATTGATTGAATTGATGATTGTTGTGGCAATTATTGGCATTTTGGCTGCGATTGCGATTCCACAATTCTCTTCTTATCGTTTGAAGGCATTCAACTCGGCAGCTAAATCAGATTTACGCAATGTTATGACCTCTGAAGAAGCAAGTTTTGCAGAAAACCAACAGTATGTCGCTGTGACAAAGGCTATTGGCGCAACTGCAGGTCCAACTACTATTACTAATACTATTAATGGTACTCTTGGTAAAAGTACTACAGCTGCAAGCCTTCCAGGTGCTAAATTATCCAAAGGTGTCAGCTTGATTATTCCTTCAGGAACCATTACTGCTCAAGACTATGTTGCTCGCACCAAACATTGGTTGGGTGATAAAACTCAGAAAGGTTCAGCTGCAACAGGCATCACAACTTCAACTGCAACAGCAGGCGGCAAAGTTATTTAATTCGACAACTGTGTTAGAAAAGGCTGGCTCAATGAGCCAGCCTTTTTTTTGGTTCTCGTTCCCATGCTCCTGCGTGGGAATGCCATAATCGTTTAAGTATGAATACTACATGATGTTGTCGTCACCCCCGAGTGTTTGTATCGGGGGTTGTGTCGAGGGTCTATCGATAGATTCCAGACACAAGCACTCTGGAATGACGGTGGTTTAATACTTGAATAACTATAGATTCCCGATACAAGATTTCGGGAATGACGGTAGTTTCATGCTTGAATCACTATAATTCCCATCAATGAGGTGAAACATGCACCCAAAAGAACAAGGTTTCACATTATTGGAATTACTTTTTATTGTCATGATTATTGGCATTTTGGCATCTATCGCCCTCTCTTCTTATCATGGTATCGAACAATCATCATTGGAAAAATCAGTGCAACAAGATTTGCATAACGCTGCCGTTACATGCGAGAGCTATTATGGTGATAAACAAGTTTATATTGGATTCGGGCCTTTTACAGCCAGCAAAGGATTAAGTCTTTTTTATATTGCCCCCAGCTATAGCATTAGGTTATCTCAAGGGGTTACCATGAAAGGTATTGTTTTGCCAGATAGCTCACTCAATCTTGTCGCCACCCATGTTGGTGCATCCCAACCCATCAAAATCATTCGTCATCTGGGCCAATAATCAAAGTGCTTCAAAAGACACGCACAAGCAAAGCATTCACCCTTATGCTTTGGGGTTTGTTTTTCATGACCCCTTTTTTTACCACCAGTATTTTAGATTATTGGGTTGCCACAGACTTGCTTGCCTTAGCTGCCGCTTTGCTTGCAGCCGCATGGATGCAAACCACCACTCCCCCTGAAAACAAGCCAAGCACTTGGGGCTTGTTGGCTTTATTTCTAAGCCCAGTATTCATTCACCTTGCCATACAAGATACCCCCAACCCTTGGGGTTTGGTGAAATACAGCATCTATATCACCGCAGTTTTTCTTATTTTTCGGATGTGCCAAGCTTCATCAAGCGCGTTGATTCAAAGCTCATCATGGATCGCTTTGCTTGCCATCATGGGCAATGTGTATGCATTGATTGGCGTGATACACAGCTTTCACTTTTTCCCAGAAGATCCCCGTGCTTTCTTTGCGATTTGGAGCTATTTTCCTGATTTTGCAGGCCCACTTTTACAACGGAATCTCGCCACGCTTTTCTTATTGATTGTATTGACATCATTATGGGTTAAGAGCATCCGCACAGCATGGGATAAACGCTGGCTTATCGCGTCTATTTTACCCTGCGCCATTATTTTTATCAGCAACAGCCGCAGCGCACTTTTATTGCTCATATTACTCACCATCAGCTTGTTTATCTTACATCCCAAAAAGAAAAGATACTTTCTTCACATATCGGCCGTATTATTTGTTAGCTTATTGCTTGCCTTACAATGGCAGGAAGTCTTGCAAACCATGCAACCAAGCATCACCCCCTTGGGTTCACGGCTGGCGGAAGCTGGCATGTCTGCCCGCTTAAATATTTGGTACAGCTCATGGTTGATGTTTATGGATCACCCTTGGATCGGTATCGGTTCGGGCAACCTCGCTTCTTACTTTTCGGACTATCAAGGGAAATCGCTGGCTTTGCATCCTGAATGGGTGGAAATGGATACCATTACGCCATGGAGTCACAATATCATCCTGCAACACCTTGCTGAAGGCGGTCTTCTCGGTGGTGCATTTATTTTTCTATTTCTGGGCATCATTGTTCGGCGCATTTACCAAATTCTCAAAACACCCCATCCACTCGAACACCCAGCTTTCACCGCAGTCCTCATTGTCAGCCTCTTACTTCTTCATGGCCTCATCAGCATTAGTCTGTTACAAGGCTTTTTCATTGCCTTGCTTGGGCTTTATCTTGCTGCATTGTTTCCATGTTCGGTTGACTCCCAATCTTCCCGCAAAACAATGGCCTCAGCTTTATATGTGCTTCCTGCTTTTTACTTGGCATTCACAGCTTATCAATACATCCACACACAAGCCAATATCCGTGCTGTTTTTGATGATAATCCCGATAGCCCACGCTTTATTGATGCTGTTGCCCCTGCCATTGATGACCCTTGGCTGGCGCGAGTCGGGCTTGCCTATTTATTTGTCAATATGGATTTGACCCATGCCCCAGCACGCCAGTGGGTGAATCTTTATCCTTATCTTTATGAATATTGGCAGCTGTGCCAAGAGCCTTGGGGATTAAAACGCTTGATTTTACAAGCCCATTTGGCGGATAATTCGCTGTCTGAAATATATTTAGCGCAACAATATCGTAAAAATTTCCCCAAAAATGTCTGGAATCAAAAACTCCTCAAACATATTCAAGGCGGTCATCAAAACCATGAAGCATTGGACATGTATTGATTCACCTCCCCCACGTCACCCTCGAGTGCTTATGTCGCGGGTCTTTTGTTTCAATCCATAGATGCTCGATAAAAGATTTCGGGCATGACAGGTAGGGAAGGATTTCGGGCATGACAGGTAGAGAAGGATTTCGGGCATAACAGTGGTTCCATATTTTAATCACTATAGAATCTGGGGATAACACATGAAAAAAGTAAAATTCAACATGTCAATGCGTCATGCATCACTATATATGGGTGTGTTTTTTCTCCTATGCCTCAATATAAGCTTCAACAAGGGCTTTCAAACCCACCCTCAAGAACAGAATGTCACTGCCTTTACCATTCCTGCCCAAGCCATCCAACATATTGCCTTGGGATACAACCATTTTACCGCCACTTGGCTGTGGTTTAAAAGCATTGCTTATTATGGTTCTCACACAGATGCCCCCAACTACAACTACCTTGCCCATGAGCTTCATACCATCATTCAACTCAATCCAAAATTTGAGCCTGTTTATTATATGGCTGCTTCTGTATTTCCTTGGGGTACAAACAACACCAGACTGAGCCGACCTTTTGTCATGCAAGCCATGATTGAATTCCCCAAAGATTGGCGTTGGGCTTACTATCGAGGTTTTAATACGTATTGGTTCGATCATAACAGCGAGCTTGCCGCGCACTATTTTGAAATCTCTGGAATGAAACCCCATGCACCCCCTTTGGTCACATCATTGGCTTTGCGGATGCACAGTCATGCAGGCAATATTCAAACAGGATTGAATTTCTTGAAAGATTTGCTACAGAAAAAAAATGACCCCAAACTTCAAGCGCAACTCCTCAAACAATACCAACAACTACAAACCGAACAGCAGCTTCGCGCCATTGAAACCCGCTTAACCCAGTTACCCCAACGTCATCAGGATCGCTCTGACCTAGCCCAACTTCGCCAACTCGGTTACAAACTGCCCAACATGCTTGCCGATGGCGGCAAGATACAAGTTCTTAAAGACGGTAGTTTATTGAGCAGCCAAGAGAAAAAACGCTTCAAACTATTTATTCCGAAAAGACGCCAAGGAGTTCAACCCGATGCCACTCATTGATGTTCAATCCCTGCATTTGACTGTACCAACAGGGCATATCATCCAAAAAACAAAAACGATCTTGCATGATATTTCGTTTTCTGTGAAGCAAGGCACAAGCACGGCTTATTTAGGCACGAATGGCTCAGGAAAAACAAGTACGTTTCGTATTCTCTGTGGTTTGGTGAAGCCCAATGCAGGGCAAGTGATCTTTGATGGCGAAGTCATGCGCCAAGGTTTACCGCCCAAGCGTTTTGGCTTTATGCCTGAACACCCTTATTTTTATAAAAACTTAACGCCACGTGAATTATTGACAAGCTTGGGAAAATTGTCTGGACTTCCTTCTAAAGGTTTAAAACAAACAATTGAAATGTGGTCTGAAAAGTTGGATTTTACCCAAGTCTTGGGTCAACGCTTATCCACGTGTTCCAAAGGGCAGGCACAACGTGTTGGACTCGCCCAAGCCTTGATTCATCAACCTGATTTTATTTTATTGGATGAACCCTTATCAGGCTTAGACCCCATTGGTCGCGCCTGCGTCCGCTCGGTGATTCAAGATGAAGTCAAACGTGGCGCAACCTTATTGTTTTCATCGCATATATTATCGGATGCCGAAGCCATGTGTGATCAAGTGGTGGTCTTGCAAGAAGGGGCAATTCGTTATGCAGGTGATATTCATTCACTGTTATCCCATGATACGACATGGCTGATTCAAGCGCAGGGAAAACCACTCTGGGGGCAACAAGCGGGACAACATACAGGTATTGAAATATCACAATCCCTTGATGGCATTTGGCAGATTCGTGGCGCCAATCAGGAAGTACGCAATACATGGCTACAAAATATTTTATCCTCAGAAAGCACCACCTTAGTATCGGTGCAAGCCGAACAACAAACCCTTGAATCTGCATTTTTAAACTTACTAAAATTGAAAGGAGATCATGATGCGAGCCATTCTTGAAATTGCCAAACTAAGCTTTGCTGATGCGATTCGTAATAAAGTAGCCTATGGCGTGTTCACTTTTTTATTGTTGTTGCTGGCGACAGCTTCTGCACTGGCCTCAGTGACCATGGGACGAACGGAATTGATGATCATGGATTTGGGCTTGGGCGGCATCTCCATCTTGGGCAACCTCATGGCCATTATCCTCACCATTCAATCGTTACAACAAGAACGTGAAAGCCGAACGCTTTATGTATTGATAACCCGTTTACAAGGGAGATGGAAATATTTGGTCGGAAAATTTCTAGGTTTGGCTGCTGTATTAAGCATACAAATCATCATGATGTGCCTCATATTGTCAGGCTGCATTGCCATTTTTGGGCATATTTTTTGGTTGTCTTTTGTGCAAGCATGCATCAGTACACTGTTTGAAATATACATTGTGATTGCCATCGCACTGTTATTTGCGCAAAGTTCCAGCTTATTTTTGGCTATTTTATTAACCCTTGCCGTGGATATTGCGGGGCGTTTTACATTTGTTATTCAACAACTCGGCGAACAATCCGATAGCACACTGGTTCAAACTTTCACACAAGGCATGTATTACCTTTTACCCAATTTGGAAGCCATCAATCTACGCAATCAAGCAGGTTATGTTGCCAACATACCGTGGCATGAACTCATCAGCATGATGACTTATAGTATCAGCGAAATTGTGTTTATCTTATTGATTGCCGCATTTATTTTTGGACGAAAAAACTTGGCTTAACAACCTGAAATCGTAAACACATTCAAGGCTTTCGGAGTTTTAATCAAACTACCCGATTGTGTTGATTGATAACTTTGATGACCACCCAAGTTTTCAGTTTGCAATATAAAGTCAATACCGTTGGCACCACTCACTTTTGCACAAATATTTTTAGATAAACGCGTGCCTGGAAGGTTCGCAAGCGACGCACTAAAGCCCACAATCGCTGGTAAATTCACATAAGTTTGTTGATCCACATAATATGCTTCTTCAGCCGTTGCAATGTTTCTTAAATCCGAAATCGCTGAACTATTGAACGCTTTGGAGCGATATTCTGAGAACTGCGGGATCGCAATGGCAGCCAAAATACCAATAATTGCCACCACAATCATCAATTCAATCAGGGTAAATCCTCTTTGCATCATTTTAACATCCTCTTATGTTCTTATTATATACTGATGTTACGCGCCTCACCAAAAAACAGTCTCATCCCAAAGCTTCCCACCCACGTCATTCCAGAGTGCTTGTGTCCGGAATTTCCTACCTTATCCATATAGTGATTCAAGTATTAAAGCACCGTCATACCCGAAATCTTTTATCGGGTATCTATTGATAGACCCTCGATACAAGCACTCGAGGGTGACGATAGCACTATATGTAGTATTCATACTTGAACGCCTATAGCCCAAGTTCTCCCACTGCGCGGGAGAAAGCCCAAGATTAACGTGTTTTCAAATAAGCAATCACATCCAAACGATCTTGCTCTTTCTTAAACCCTGGAAATCCCATGCGAGTCTTGGGCTTGACTGCTTTGGGATTGGTCAGCCATTGATTCAGAGCTGTCTCATTCCAAGTAGCAAAAGGAATACCATCAATGCTCGGGGCGCGACCATAAACACCTTGCAAGCTTGGTCCCACCTTACGCTGTGCTTTATCCAAGTAATGACACATCGAGCAACGCTGCCTCACCAGCTTTTTACCATGCTTCACATCTGCCTGCATCGGGGATGCTAAATCGCCAATCATAGCGGTGGTTTTTTCAACGTTCATATCCGCAGGTTTGAGTTTACCCCCATCCGTTTTTCGTACATCTTGCGTACTCACGGCGGCAGGTGAAACCGCAGCCAATGCTGTTGTTGTCGCTTGTTGAGGTTCATTGCCTTGGCAAGCTGCCAACAACATGACACCCGATACTACACCAGCATACTTTAACATATCATTTCCTTTCACTCGCATCTTCAACTCCGAATCAATAAAAAAGTTTCACGCAAAAATAACATAGTCGCACGCGATATTTGCTTGATACGTGTACGTATAAAACTACATTTCACGCAGCCACCCCCCGCAATTTGCGCCCGAACCTCAGCACTTGGATAAATCGTTTCTTTCCAAAAAGCCAAACGGTGTTGCAAATCAGGCTGCATACGCGCAAACAAACGTTCTGCCAGATATGGGATCACCTCAAATTTCATGTGTCGTGCAAACAAACGCCGCTCAATCCACCCCATATCGGGGCAAATTTCATTCAATACAGCATCAGGAACAGAAGCATTCAAGTGCTTATGCACATAAGACAATGCATAAAAACAAGGGCGTTCCAATTTGTATTCGCGAATGCCCTGTAACACGTCATCCCAGCCTTCGGCTTCCATGCTTTCTGCCAGCAAAGCGATGTCATAAAGCCAAATTAAACGATCAAACGAATGTTTCATCGCATGAAAACACAAATACGGCAGATTGACTCGGGGATGTACATGCAAAGCTTTTTCACCCGCCAACATGCCTTCTGATGCATATTTAAAGAAATCAGGCGCGCGCAAGGGTGTTAAATGCGCCCACGATTGAATACGCTCAATGCCCAAAGGATCCATATGCAAGTCAATGACCAAATCACCTTTTTTAAACATCGAAGGAAATTTTTCAGGCGGCGCATACATCAAGCGTGTACCCAGAACCTGCTTCAACATCAACGAATCTTTTTCATCATACAACAAGTCAAAATCTGTAAACACACGCATGCTGGATGGTTCATACAATGCTTCTGCCATGGCTTGACCACGCATACAAATCACAGGGATTTGTGCAGCGTTCAATTCGCGTAAAATATGACCTAGGCTATGTTTCATACGCAATGCCGATGCTTCATGCATACGCTCATCCATGCCAGCCATGATTTCTACAGGAATTTGTTGACGTTGTGTGGAGGAAAATTTTTGCCATACACAGAAAAAGATGCCTTCTGAACGAAGCATGTACCAAAAGTTTAAATCTTGCGGCAAGATCCCTTCCCACTCGCCCCGCAACATCTGACAATAAAACTGACGAAATTGTTTTTGCTGGGATATTTTCATGCCAAAAATTTAACCATAATTTGCTGTATTAAGCAAACGGTACTATGCTTAGCAGTAGTCCAGATGGTAGGTTATTGATTATGAACGAAGAAGAAACCAAACCCACATTAAACCCACAACAAAGTATTCGTCGACGATTATTGGCTGCGGCAGTTTACACACCTCCCGCAATTTTGGGAACCATGATGATCGGGCCTCGGCATGCTTTGGGAGCTTGGGGACAGGCTCAAACATGCAAAATGAACCCCAATGCTGCTGGAGCACCTGTCGCACCCGTCAGCATTACCATTTCATCGGGTGCCAATGCCTGTTGTCCGTGCATTCCAAACGCTAAAAAATTTAGGGCTGCAAAATGTGCCAAAACACGATGTATTAAATCTTGTGCAGGTAATGCGGCCGCTTGTGCCACAGCAGGTGGCATTGGCAATTTTAAATGTAAAAAATTCTGTCAGGATGGTCCTCCAGGTTGCATCCCTCCTCCAGGTTGCAAGAAACCTTGCAAATGCACATTTAGCGTAAAACAGAACGAAAACGTTTGTAAATAAGCCTATCCATGAATGATTTCACACTTACCCTTCAACAAGGGAAGGTGGTTTACTGTTCTTACTCAAGCCCACAAGAACTCACACTTCACCATATCCAACATACGAAACCCTTGTATTTTTCAGGTATTTTTGCCGAAGCTATTATATCACTTCAAACCACCCAAGCCAATATCCCCCACCTGCAACAAATAGAACGCGCGCACCCCGCTCTTGAAGGTTTATCCCATGCCAAGCTTGCGCCCCTCCCCGCTTCAGATCTTTTGTTGGGTGAAAGTCTGGGCATGGTCTTTATCGAATTAACATCTCAATGCAATGAGCGTTGCTTACATTGCTATGCCGAATCATCGCCTGAACGCCAAGAGTTTTTAAGCTTTGACGAGATCCACCTTAGCTTACAACAGATTCGCGAACTTGGTCGCCCTTTCATCCAATTTACAGGTGGTGACCCGCTCATTCATCGTGATTTGATTCGTCTGGTTCAGGCAACCCACCAACTCGATTTCCAAGGCATTGAAATTTACACCAATGGTTTATTGCTCACCGATAAATTACTGGCACAACTCCAACCCTATCAACCCCAACTATCTTTTTCGGTTTATGCTGATTGTGCTGAAATACATGATACCATCACCCGTGTAAAAGGTAGCTGGAAGCGTACT
This sequence comes from Mariprofundaceae bacterium, assembly GCA_030950925.1. Taxonomy (GTDB): domain Bacteria; phylum Pseudomonadota; class Zetaproteobacteria; order Mariprofundales; family Mariprofundaceae. The sequence continues at coordinate 26,868 of JAUZQO010000059.1, read as the reverse complement.
TTAGCCGCTATGCAACGCGCTATAGAGCAAGGCTTTGAGGTGCGTGTGGGTGTGGTCATTATGCAAGAAAATGCAGAATATATTGCCGAACTTCCGCATTTTTTAGAAACAAATTTTGGGCTTTCACCCGCACACATTCGTTTTGACCCCGTCAATACAGTCGGGCGAGGTAGCACGACTTTTTTACCCGAACACATCAACATTCAATCATCCCATGCCATCGCTCAAGGCGAATCGAGACGGGGCAAACTATGTATCGCTAGCAATGGCGATGTCTACCCCTGTATTTTTTCACGCAAACTACGTTTGGGCAATATTCGTGAACAAAGTTTACCACAGATATGTATGAACTTGCGTTATCGCGATGCTTCCCAAATCACAGAAGCACGCTGGCAAACTTGCCAAGAGCAATTAAGCTGCTCGGATTGTCAGATGATTGCATGCTTGCTAGCACCCCCCATACATCAGGAGACAAACCATGAGCCAAGCCTTACCCGACTACCCAATCCGTCGCGATACCTTGGTCTTTGAAGATTTAGACAACACTCAAGAAGTGATGGTGACCAATAATGCCGATGGCTCCAGTCTTTCATTAAACCTCATTGCCACAAGTATTTTAGAAGCATGCGATGGTGAACATTCGCAGCAAGATATGGTTCAAATCATTTGTGAAGCACTCGATGCCGAGCCAGACATTGTTCACAATGATGTCGTCTCAATTTTAGAAGAATTTGCTATATTTGGATTGTTAAAGAACGCTGGATGATGCCGTCATCTAAGGACTGGCTGCGCCACTTCCGCATTGCCAATCAAAATATAAGCATCACAGCCCGTCACCGCACCTATGCGGCATACATCGAACCATTTGTCAGACTTTATGAGAGTGTTCAAAACGCTACCGACATCAGCTTTGATTTTTTAAGCAATGGTCAGCAACAATATCTCATTTTAAATGGACAACACGAACTGTGGCAAGGCAACAGCGCCCCTGAAACAGTAGCGGCCTTTGAAATTCAACTTTACACTCAAATCATTCAACACATATACCCTCAATTTTTATCCCTTCATGCTGGTTGTATTGCCAAAGAAGGTGAAGCTTGGATGTTTGCAGGACAATCAGGGGCAGGAAAAAGCAGTATGACCACTGCAGCCCTTCTCAATGACTGCCAATATATGACCGATGAATTCAGTTTATTGACAGAAAATGGAAATATTAGCCCCATGCCGCGTCCCATGCAGTGGGATGAACCTGAACACCCAGCATTTCCACATCAGATGATGTTGAAAAGTGCTTGTTTTGAGCGTGAATTTTTTACCTTCCCTGATTTTAAAGGCATGGACACCCAACTGCAACTCTGGCTTCCCACACATGTCCAACATCAGAATTTGCCACTCACACACCTTGTTTTCCCTCGCTTTGATGCATCTTCTCCACCATCTCAACTTTCACCACTTCGACGCAGTGCAGCCCTGATGCAACTTGCGCAGCACTTTCATCACAACATCTTGCCATCGGAACGCATCCAATTACTCAACCAGCGTATCCCCGAAAATATTCAAGCATTTCAACTTGTTTTTTCCGATGTCCATGCTGCATGGGAACAGCTCACTGCTTATGCGACATCGTTTAAAAACGATAGTTAAATCGTCACCTCCCGAAATCTATATCGTGATTTTCAGTATACATTGATCCAATATACTGCATGTCATAATGAAGCCATAAAAGAAACCTACTGTCTGCGCATTGATTCAATGAAGCACTCGGAGGTAGCATGTTTAAACCCATCGTCTTTATATTTCTATGTCTGATGACACCCAATATCGGCATGGCCACTGAAAAAAACATATCAAAACATACCCAAGCAGAAGATCACATGCTGCTTCTCACAGTGATGTCAGCAGCATTGCGTGAGCGTCTGTACAACTTAAAAAACATTCGTTTTTTAGAAGAAGCAGGCTTGCCACATGTCGATGCTCGCTTGGTATATCAAACACTTTTATTAGAAATCACAACCACTCGAACCCAAATTTTATTATTAATCACACATATTTAAAGGATAATACCCCATGTTAAAAACATATATACAATACCTTGCTGCTAGCATACTTCTCAGTTTTTCATGTATCAGCAGCCAAGCCAGTGAAGTAAAACACAGCATAAATATTATTGCATTTCAAGCAAACACTGCTGGATTCAAATATGAATCCATTATCAATGGTCAATTGGGGCAAGTAATTAGCGGCATGCAAAAAGACACCCATGTCATTTTAGCATCACACACATCTGCACTCAAAGATCGCGATGTTATCAACCTTCAGGTTGATGTGATGCACATGACCAGAAATGGTGAACTTGCCAGTGGCGGCTTGGATTGCCGATTCATTTTTAATGATGAATCTGATGCAGATTCTGCTTTTTTCTCCATCAGCGGCATCTGTGATCGCCTCACTGCAACCGCCACAGGAACCATAAGAAAACAAGCTCTGCTTCCACGTAAAATGTTATCCGATCCAAGTGACAGCTTTAACGTATGGCTAAAACTTTATGATAACCCTACGACAGGTGTCGCCATTTATACCGATATTGATTGAACGATTAATTGTAAGTCCTTCCACATTTCACCTTTTTGACGCGGTGATCGCAAAAGATAGGCAGGGTGATAGATCACGCGAACAGGTACATCTTGATAGCGATGCCATTGCCCACGCAAATCATGCAAAGCATCGTCACATTGAAGAACAGTTTGGGCTGCAACCCGCCCCATTAAAAGAATCACTTTGGGTTGCATCAAACTTATTTTTTGTTGCAACCATGATTGACATGCCTCCCACTCATCCACACTCGGATCACGATGATCTGGGGTGGGGCATTGAATAATATGGCTGACATACACCTGTTCCCGCTGCAAACCGATCGCTTTCAACATATTATCCAACAATATACCTGAATCACCTGTGAAAACATGATCTTTAGCATCATCTACAGCATGTGGAACATCGCCAATACACAGTATATCCGCATGCTCATCACCTGAACCAAATATAACTTTAGACCCAGTTGATGATAAATCACATTGTTCACAAGCCAAAGCTTGTTGTTTCAATGCTTTCAAATCTGTTGCTGTCGCCACATCATGGTTCCCAGTATTTTCAATGCTAGCTTCTATATCTATATCAGGCGCACAAAAAAGAAGGGAAACAGGTGTTTTCACACCTATTTCCCTTAAGTATATGTCTAAAACATTAGCATCAAACATGATATGCTAAATAAAATATTTAACTTAGCCCAACAAGGTATCAACAGCAGCATTCGCGCCCAAATAAACAGGCACACGTTGATGCAATGCTTTCGGTTCAATGTCCAAGACTGCCACGCCATCACTACTCATGGATTTACCACCCGCTTGTTCCATAATAAAGCCCATCGGAATCGCTTCATACAACAAACGTAATTTACCCGTTACATTTTTTGAATCCGCTGGGTATAAAAAGATACCACCCTTCAAAATCGTACGATGCATATCCGCGACCATCGCACCCACATAACGCATACCCAAACCAGTTTCAGCTTTGAGGTTTGCCAACTTGCTGCCCATATCATCCGCCCATTTATCGGCATTGGATTCATTCACAGAATAATAACCACCCGTGGCAGGAATACGCATATCAGCATGGCTTAATTCAAAACGTGCGGTACTTGGATTGAATGTATAACCATGCACACCTTCACCCACAGAACATACCAACATGGTGGATGGACCATACAACACATAACCCGCAGCCAATACATCACGGCCCGATTGCAAGGTGTCTGACACATCAGGGGTTTGTTCATTGGGTGTTTTACGCTTCACAATCGAGAAAATAGTGCCGACGGGACAATCAATATCCAAGTTGGAAGAGCCATCCAAAGGATCGACCAACACCAAGTAATCAGCATGGCTATATTCTTCAATAATCAATAAATCTTCTTGCTCTTCTGAACCCACAGCACAAATAAAACCAGTCGCACGCATTTCTTCAAGAAAAATTTCATCGGATAATACATCCAAGACTTGTTGCTGCTCACCTTGAACGTTTTCCCCACCTGCTTGCCCCAAGGCACCACGAAATACCGCCCCACGCAATACTGCTGCAATTTCAATGGCTGCACGCCCTACACCTTGAATGATCGGCATCATGGTTGCGCCATGTTCGCCCTGTTTTACAATGTTATTCAATGTCATTGCCATTGTCACACTCTCCCTTCAATACATTCTCAAATCTTGGGAAGAAGCATAGCGAAATTTCATCAAACTGACAAAAAGACGCGCTGCCTCTTGAAATTAGTATCTTTATATCCGTATATAATATGAGGTAAGCAAATTAATGAGGTGAAGATATGGATATGAACCGTATGACCCAAAAAGTTCGCGAGGCTTTGGCTTCAGCACAAACGTTAGCTGCTAAACTTAACCACCAAGAAGTAGATAGTGAGCACCTTTTGTTGGAATTGCTGCTGCAAGATTATGGTTTGGCATCCCGCCTTTTACAAAAAATGGATGTCTCCTTAGATGTTATCAAGGCACGGGTAAAACAAACGCTCAATCAACGCACCAAGATTTCAGGCAGCGGTGTTGAAATGGGCAAGGTATATATCACGCAACGTCTGCAACAGCTTTTTGCTCAAGCCGAAGATGAAATGAAGGCATTGAAAGATGAATATCTTTCAGTGGAGCACTTATTGCTGGCATTCACAGAAGAAAAAGAACGCACCGATGCAGGTAAAATATTTCATGATCTTGGTATTCAACGAAAAGCGCTTTTAAAGGCTCTAGAGGCGGTGCGCGGTCATCAACGGGTCACTTCTGAAGATCCAGAAGCTAGTTATGAAGCATTGACCAAATATGGCGTGGATTTGGTGGATATGGCACGCCAAGGAAAACTCGATCCTGTGATTGGGCGCGATGCCGAAATTCGAGGTGTGATTCGTATTTTATCGCGTAAAACCAAAAACAACCCTGTTCTGATTGGTGAACCAGGGGTCGGTAAAACAGCGATTGCTGAAGGTTTGGCGCAGCGTATTTTATCAGGAGATGTGCCTGAAGGGTTAAAACACCGTACCATTTTTTCGTTGGATATGACGGCATTGATGGCAGGGGCAAAATACCGTGGTGAATTTGAGGAACGTCTTAAAGCCGTACTCAAAGAAATCAAAGAAGCCAGCGGTCAAATTATTCTGTTTATTGATGAGTTACACACCATTGTCGGGGCAGGCAAAACAGAAGGTTCATCCGATGCTGGCAATATGCTGAAACCGATGTTGGCGCGCGGTGAGTTGCACTGTATTGGTGCGACCACACTCAATGAATACCGCCAATATATTGAAAAAGATGCCGCTTTGGAACGTCGTTTTCAACCTGTGCTTGTCGATGCTCCCAGCGTTGAAGATAGCATTTCTATTTTGCGCGGCTTAAAGGAACGCTTTGAAATACATCACGGTGTACGCATTCAAGATGCTGCCATTGTCGCAGCCGCCACCTTATCCGATCGTTATATTGCGGATCGTTTTTTACCCGATAAAGCCATTGATTTATTGGATGAGGCTTGCGCCTCCATTCGCACTGAAATTGATTCCGTACCTGCGGAACTCGATGAAGTCACACGTAAAACCATGCGCTTGGAAATTGAAGAAACAGCACTGAAAAAAGAAAAGGATACAGCCAGCCAAGATAGACTTCAAGCCTTGCAACAAGAGCTTGCCGATGTCAAAGAGCAACGGGATGCCATGCAAGCCCAATGGGATGCCGAAAAATCATCACTGGGAAAACTGCAAAACCTGCGTGAACACATTGAGCAGGTACGCTTGGATATTGAAAGTGCCGAACGCGCTTATGATTTGAACAAAGTGGCTGAATTACGGCATGGTAAACTTCCTGCTTTGGAAAAAGATCTGGCAAGATTAGAAGGGGAAACTTTATCTGATACGGCGATGTTACAAGAGGAGGTCAGCGAGGAAGAAATCGCCCAAGTGGTGGCACGTTGGACAAGCATCCCCATCACCAAGCTGATGGAAGGCGAACGAGAAAAATTATTGCACTTGGCCGATGCGCTGCATGCTCGTGTCATTGGGCAAGATAAGGCCGTGCAAGCAGTATCCGATGCAGTGCTACGTTCACGCGCAGGCATCAATGACCCTGACCGCCCGATTGGTTCATTTATCTTTTTAGGCCCTACGGGTGTCGGAAAAACAGAGTTAGCGCGCACCTTAGCGGCCCATTTATTTGATGATGCTCATGCCATGATTCGTATGGATATGTCCGAATATATGGAGAAACATACCGTATCTCGTTTGGTCGGTGCGCCTCCAGGTTATGTGGGTTATGAAGAAGGTGGACAGCTCACTGAAGCCGTACGCCGCAAACCTTATGCGGTGTTGTTGTTTGATGAAATTGAAAAAGCACATCCCGATGTGTTTAATATTTTATTGCAACTTCTTGATGATGGGCGTTTGACCGATAATCAAGGGCGTACGGTGAGTTTCAAAGAAACTGTCATTATCATGACCAGCAATATTGGTAGTGATATATTACTGGATAGTATGCAAGAACACCATGCAATGACGGATACGTGTGAGCAAGCAGTCATGGCGCGTTTGCATCAACATTTTCGTCCTGAATTTTTGAACCGCGTGGATGAAACAGTCTTGTTTCACCCGCTTTCAGCACAAGAGGCTGCCAAAATTGCCGAGATATTTTTGCAAAGCTTGCGCCAACGCTTGCTTGCTCAACACATTGGTTTGGATATATCAGCCCATGCATTGCAACACATTGCCGAGCAAGGCTATGATGTGGTGTATGGTGCTAGACCGATGAAACGCACCATTCAGCAATTGTTGGAAACACCGCTTGCCAAGATTATTTTGGCAGCTGATGCGCTTGCCGGTGATGCCATCAATATCGATATTTTGGATGGCGCATTAACGTTTCAGGTGCAACACGCAAGTGTTTAAACAGATGTCAACGTTAGACACCTAGTTTTCCTATATACAGGAATATCAAGGCTGACAGCGGGGAAACTGCCAGCCTTTTTTCTTTTTTGGAGCCAGACTTATGAGCGTTCAGACTCAACAAATTCAGACCATTGCCGCAGGCACGGATATTTTACATGAAGGTTATTGTAGCAAAGCCGTGTACATTCTGTTGCAAGGTCGTGTTCAAGTCTCGCGTTTGGATGATAAAAATATGCGCGTGATTTTGGCCGAATTGGAAAGTGGCGAAGTGTTTGGTGAAATGGGCTTGATCAGTAAACAGCCTTGTTCAGCAACCGTGACGACCCTCACCGAAGTTAAAGTGCGTTGTTTGGATCAAACACAATTTTCGTATGCCATGGCAAACAATATAAAATCTGTTGAAAATATCTTGACCACCTTGTTCAAACGTATGCGACAAATGAATGCCCGTGTCATCGAATTGGAAGGAAAATTGGCAGCTCTATCCACTCCCAAAATCTCCCCATCAACCGCCATTCATACTGAACCATGGGGTAGTTTATCAGGGCTCACACCTCAAGCCATCCATGCTTTGGGAGGTTTGGAAGAGCTTCCCATTGATTCTTTCCCTTTTCGTATCGGACGTTGGGGGCAAAAGGAAAAAAGCTTGTGGTTTGGTTGCAAAGAAGAGAATGATTTGAACATCCATGATGTGCCGCCCTATGGACTCTCCAGACATCATTGTCGTTTAGAAAAGAAAAAAAAGGGTGTCATTCTTATTGATACCTCACGTCTCGGCACTTGGGTGGATGATGTGATCGTCAATGGTCAGGTGAGCTTGGATGTTGGCATTCATACCATCAGTTTTGGCGCATCTTATGGCGTGTTTTCTTTTGAATTGATCGTACATGACTAAAGCACAAACAAGCCAATGGTTTCAACAGAACTTACAAAAACTGCGACATCAAGTGTTTCCACCTATCTGTTTATTTTGTCAAAAGCCTTTAGAAGTGGATGGTTGTTGTGCAACATGCTTGGCAAATATTCGACCTTTTCCGCACGATATTTGCAGGCAATGTGCCGCACCACTGAGCCAAGCACTCACTCCAGGTCCATGTGGGCAATGTTTAAATCATGCCCCTGCACAACTTGAAACACACGCACTTTATCGTTATCAAGGCGCAGTGCGTGATGCGATTTTAGCATGGAAACTACAAGGGGATGATGCGGGTGTAAGTTGGCTTATTGAAAGTGCAACGCCCTATTTAAGACGTTTATTACATGAGCAAGATACCTTGATACCCATTCCCATGCCTTTATCGCGAATGCGTCAGCATGGTCAACATCATACCGCCAACTTGTGTCGTTGGATGGCAAAGAAGGTGGCATGTCATTGGGACTGGCATATCTTGCGGCGGCAGGGTGAACAAGTGCGACAATCGGCATTGTCGGCCCAGCAACGTCGTAAGAATCTTCGTAAGGCCTTTGTGTTGAATCAAGACTACTGGGCAAAGCAGCATCATACACAGGGGAAACTATGGTTGGTGGATGATATTATCACCACAGGTTCAACCGTGAATTTTGCTGCGAAGGCATTGCGGGCAACAGGTGTTCCTGTTTATGTTCTGTCACTATCAAAAACGATCCAAGGAGATTAAATCATGGCAAAAGTTGAAGTTTATTCGGGTGATTACTGCCCATATTGCTCGCGTGCTAAGGCATTATTAAAGCAACGTGATATTGAATTTACAGAGTATAATGTTCAAAATGAACCTAAACGCAGACAAGAAATGGCAACACGCGCACCCGGTGTACGCACCATTCCCCAAATTTTTATCAATGACCGTCATGTCGGTGGTTGTGATGATTTGCATGCCTTAGATCGTAACGGCGAATTAAGCCAATGGCTTAACGCCTAAAAATCAACTATTTTAGTTTATGATAGGCTGGAGTATAAGTATTGATTGACCCTTATCCTCATTCCCGAAAATCTTGTATCGGGAATCTATGATTTAAAGAGATCCTCGACAAAAGCACGCGAGAATGACGAGCTACTTTCATACTTAAACGACTATAAAGGATACAACATGCCAACACCCGAACACCTTTTACATCAAAATAAAGCATGGGCAAAACGGAAAATAGAACAAAACCCTAATTATTTTGAACATTTGGCACAATTAAGAAACCCAAAGTATATGTGGATTGGTTGTTCTGATTCTCGCGTGCCTGCGAATGAAATGATTGGGGTTGATCCAGGTATGGTGTTTGTACATCGCAATGTTGCCAACCAAGTCCATCATACAGATGTCAACTGTTTAGCGGCGGTGCATTATGCGGTGCATGTCTTGGGGGTTGAGCATATTATTATCGCAGGTCATTATGATTGTGGTGGGGTGCGTGCTGCGATGGATTCTCAACACTTTGGTATCGTGGATAACTGGATTCGTAGTATCCGTGGTATTTATATTGCCCATGAATCAAAGATGAAGAATCGTACACACCAACAACAATTGGATGCTTTGTGTAAACTCAATACCAAACGACAAGTCGAAAAATTAAGCCAAACCCATATCATTCAAGATGCTTGGGTGGCTGGCAAACCATTATCCTTGCATGGCTGGGTGTATCGCTTAAAAGATGGTTTATTGCGTGATTTAGGTGTCAGTAAACATGGTTTACAAGATGTGGCTAAAATTTACCGCGTCGTTGAATAACCGTCTTAGGAGAGTATGATGCCATCACATAAAATATTTGTATTGGATACCAATGTATTGATTCACGATCCCAATGCCTTAAGCCATTTCGATGAACATGATGTGGTTTTGCCCATGGTAGTATTGGAAGAAATGGACAAGGTAAAAGTCGGCGTGGATGAGCTGGCTCGCAATGTTCGAGAGGTATCGCGTTATTTGGATGGATTAAGCGAAGCTGCGGATGATTTAAACCAAGGCTGTGCCTTACCAGGGGGTGGTCGTTTGTTTTTTGAAATGTCATCACCCATGCATGGTGTTCTTCCTGATTCACTCAGCAATAGCAATGACAATCAAATCATTGCTGTCACGATGGTCCTGAAACAAAAGAACCCGACACGTCAGGTTACCTTGGTATCCAAAGATATTAATTTGCGCATCAAAGCACGTGCTTTGGGCTTGGTCACTGAAGATTATCGTTCGGATATTTTGGTGAAAGACTTGGATGTATTGGCCCGAAGTACCATGCCATTGGATGCACAAACATGGGATGCCATGGGTGAAGAGATGAAGGTGAGTGAATCAGCCTATGGTCATTGCTATATGGTCACTTGGCCCCATGATTTACCCTTACCCCACAGCAATTATTTTATATTGGTTCCCAGTGAACGGGAACTGGCTTTGCGCTGCCGAAATGTCAATCAGGAAACACGGCGTGTCGAGCTGCATGACATGTGTTCTTATCGCAATGATCGGCATGCTGTTTGGGGGGTAAAAGCCCGTAACCTTGAACAAAATATGGCGATGAATTTATTGATGGATGCTGATGTTGATTTGGTCACATTATTGGGTTTGGCTGGCTCTGGAAAAACATTGTTAGCATTGGCATGTGGACTCCATAAAACCTTAGAAGAAGGGCTTTATGATCGTATTTTGGTGACACGAGCAACCGTACCCATGGGGCATGATATTGGTTATTTACCTGGCACGGAAAAAGAAAAAATGGAACCATGGATGGGTGCAATTACTGATAACCTTGCCTTTTTACTGGATGCTGGCGTACAAGATGTTTCGGCGAGTTTGGGGCAACATCAAATTGAAATTGCTTCTCTTTCATTTGCACGCGGACGCACATTTACGCGCACTTGGGTGATTGTCGATGAGGCTCAAAACCTGACACCTCATCAAATGAAAACCTTGGTTACACGTATGGGAGAAGGTTCGAAACTGGTTGTATTGGGCAATAACGCTCAAATTGATACGCCCTATTTAACAGGCTACAGCAACGGACTATCCATGGTGGTCGAACGCTTTTCAGATTGGGATTGGGCGGGTGATGTCATGCTTAAAGCCAGTGAACGTTCGCGTTTGGCTGCACAGGCCACCAAGGTTTTATAAACAAAGGATGCCCTTCCTTCCACTGCTCGGAGCTTGTCGAAGCATGCGGTGTCGCTAGCTTCCATACGGATGAGTGTCGGGAGGGGTATTTTGAGGAATTTACAATTAAAGCGTTACTTTTTGGATGGTATGCCGTCTTATACTGGCGACCTCATTCCCAACCAAATTCAACAAGCATGGATTCGCTTGGTCGCCTGCTTGATTTGTGCTGTCTATATGATCATTCATGCTGCTGATTTACCCGCTCACCTTACCACGCTGATCAGCATTGCTATTGCATATATTGCGTTACAAATTTATACATTATTGAACGTAAAAAAACATCCATTATCCCTTTGTCGTATAGCTATCACGCCCATCTTTGATATTGTTTTCCTCAGCACTGCTTTGCTGGTTGATGGTGGGCAGTTTAGCCCATTGTACCTGCTTTATCTTGTAACCATTATCGGTAACGGCATGCGCTTTGGAAATCGCTTGTTGGCCTATTCGCAAATTTTGTCCTTCATTGCCTTTCCAAGCGTATGTCTATACCTCTGGTGGGTTCACCACACACCCCTTGATCTACCCGTTCTATTCATGCAACTATTGGTTCTTCTCATTTTACCCCGTTACACGAAACAAGCCAATGTCCATGCGCATGAAGCAATCAAAGCAAAAAAAGACGCGGAATCCATTTCATTTCAACTGTTGGATAATAGCCCTCTTAGCGCCTTTACCTTTCAATATGATGCCCAACACAACATGTGTATCAATTACGTCAACCAAACCTTACAGCATATTTCCCCCTTGCCTTTGGAGGAATTAGTGGGGTGTCCCATTCGCGCTATCTTCTCCAGTGAAGATATATGTGAAGTTGAACAAGCATGTCTCGCTGTTCTTGAAAAGGAAGAAGAACATACAACTTTTTATATTCGGAGTCAGGGCAAGCATAGCACACGCCAGCTGCTGGGTAATGTTCGTTGTTTTGATTTTCATGACACCTTCGTTGGTATTTGTTTTTTAACCGATATTACCGAACAACAACAAGAAACTTTGAAAATGCAACAAAACATGCAAGATGGTTATATGAGTACCTTGGTTGCAGGCATTGTGCATGATTTTCGTAATATTCTGACCAGTATTATGGGTACCGCAGAAATGATGCAATTTTCACAAACCGAACCCAAAACCATTGAAAAACTAGCACTCATCATTCAAGCCAGCGAACAAGGTTCACGCATGGTTAGCGACCTTCTCACCCTGGGTAAAGCGAGTCAATCGGAAGATCATGAAGCAGAACCAGACATCATGCAGGCACTCACCAGTATGATTAATCTGCTACGCATTCAGCTACCTGAATCCATCCCACTCACCCTACATCTGCCCAACAGCTTGCCCTCTGTTCAAATACATTTGACGCAATTGGAACAACTGCTGATGAATTTAGTGAAAAATGCCGCTGAAGCCAGTCCTAACGGTGGTGCCATTGATGTCAATCTTTTCACAGGCGTGCAACATCGCCCCAATGAAGCTAGGACACCCGCCATGATGATACAAGTCTCCGATCATGGCATGGGCATTGCCGAAGAAAATTTACACAAAGTGACCCAAGCTTTTTGGACATCACACAAGGATTCAGGTGGCACTGGCTTGGGGCTTGCCATGGTACAACGCATTGTGCGTCAACATAACGGAAGTTTTCATATTGATTCTGCTTTGGGCAAAGGAACTTGCATCACCCTGACATTCCCCATGACTGAAAATATTCTCGTACAAACTGTTGAAAAGGACTGCGATATTCATGCCACACAAGAACACAGCAAGGTTTGGCGTGTGTTACTCGTGGATGATAACCCCGATGTTCTTCATGTTCACCAACATATGTTGGAACGGATGGGGCATCACACCACCCTTGCACACACAGGCAAGGAAGCTCTTTCAGAGTTCACAAAAAAACCCGAAAACTTTGATTGCATTGTTACTGACTTTCTTATGCCAGGCATGGATGGTATCGACTTATGCCAACATATCCGTCAACAAAATCCCAATATTCCTTTGTTGATGATTACAGCATTTGCTGAAAACAATAAACTTCAACACACCGAAGCGCTGAATATCCAGATGCTCTTCAAACCCATTTCTTTTCAAGGTTTTAAACAGCAAATGGATATGATACAAATTTAATGCAGTAGGGGCGACCCTTGTGGTTGCCCTGTATCAAGGGCAGGCACAAGGCCCTGCCCCTACGCCTGCATGATTGGAATACTGAGCTTACGACGATTGAGTGTATCCACTTTCTCTTTCACCGTGCGTGCCAGTTGCACATAAAGCTTGGCATGTTCTGAATCAGGATGAGCCGCAACAATGGGAAATCCATCATCCCCATCTTGGCGGATTTGCATATCCAGTGGAATACTGGCAATCACATCCGTTTTAAATTCCTGACTCAAACGTTCGGCCCCACCTTCTGAAAAAATCGGGCTGGATTCGCCGCAGTGTGGGCAAATGAACTGGCTCATATTTTCCACAATGCCCAAGGTTGGCACATGAACTTTCTGAAACATTTCAATGCCTTTACGACAATCCAATAAGGCAATATCTTGCGGTGTGGTCACCATCACCGTACCTGTGAGCTTCACTTTCTGCGACAATGTCAGTTGAGCATCACCTGTCCCTGGGGGCATATCAACAATCAAAAAATCCAACTCACCCCACTTCACATCACTCAAAAGCTGCGATAAAGCACCTGCCACCATAGGACCACGCCAAATCATGGCATCATTTTCACCCACCAAAAAGCCAATCGACATCAGTTTTACATCCATATTTTGCAAGGGGTAAAACTCTTTGTCTTCAACATTCACTTCAGGTTTACGACCTGAAAGTCCCATCATACGCGGCACTGATGGACCATAAATATCTGCATCCAATAAACCTACTTTTAAGCCCAGTTGACGCAGTGCTACCGCAAGGTTCACGGCGGTTGTGGATTTCCCCACCCCACCTTTACCCGATGCCACGGCAATAATATTTTTGATGCCTGCTAAATTGTTCGTTTTATTCTCTTGAGTGCCTTTCTCTTTGGATTCGCTCATATCAAATATGAATCGCTTTGCCATCTGAATCGAGTACAGATTCGTGAATCATTTCCGATAAAGTTGGGTGTGGAAACATGTGATGTGCAAGCTCTGCTTCGGTCGTTTCCAATGTGCGTGCCAACTGCAAAGATACAATTAATTCGGTGGCTTCAGCACCGACAATGTGTGCGCCCAATAACTCACCTGTCTCAGCATCAAAGATAGTTTTCACCATGCCTTCGGTTTCTGCCAAGCCCATCGCCTTACCATTCGTACCATAGGACATACGTCCCACCTTAATCGCGATACCTTCATCCTTGCATTGTTGTTCCGTTTTACCACATGACCCCACCTGTGGTTGGCAGTAGGTACAACCGGGTACATTGCCGTAATCCACAGGGTGCGGATTTTCACCACTGATGGCTTCCACACACACCATGCCTTCATGGCTTGCCACATGCGCCAATGCAGGCGCGCCGACCACATCACCAATGGCATAAACACCTTGATGATCGGTGCGGTAATAATCATCCACTTCAATCTGATTGCGCTCGATTTGCATGCGCGTATTTTTAGCACCAATGCTATCGGTATTGCCAATCACGCCCACGGCAACCAAGCATATATCACCTTCCATCATTTGTTCTTTATCTTTAACTTTATACTCAACCATAGCCTTGCCATCAACATTTTTGGCAGAGGAAACCATTGCACCCGTGATAATTTTGATGCCATTCTTCTTGAATGAACGCGCCACCACTTTGGAAATTTCTTCATCTTCCAAAGGCAAAATACTTGGCGCAGCTTCAATCACCGTCACGTCTGAACCCATCGCATTGTAGAAGTACGCGAATTCCATACCGATAGCACCAGATCCAATCACCACCAATTTCTGGGGTAATGATGTGGGGGCTAAAGCTTGTTTATACGTGATAATCACTTCGTTATCGACATCCATACCTGGGAAAGCCCGCGCCCGTGCGCCCGTCGCCACAATCACATGTTTGGCAGTGACTTGCTTACTATTCCCATCGGCATCTTTGACCATGAGTGTGTTATCCGCTTCAAATGTGGCGAAACCTTCGATATGGGTGATTTTGTTTTTCTTGAATAAGAAACCAATACCAGCATTGAGTTTGGCCGATATTTTACGCGAACGTGCCACCGCTTTTTCAAGGTCGGGTTTGGCTTCGCTGATGCCCAAGCCCAACTCATCACCACTGTGTTGAATCACATTGATAATTTCGGCTGTTCTTAATAATGCTTTGGTTGGGATGCAACCCCAATTCAGGCAAATACCACCCAAATGTGTCGATTCAATGCAAGCAACGTTAAAACCAAGCTGTGCGGCACGAATCGCTGCCACATAACCACCAGGTCCTGCACCAATCACCAGCACATCATATTCACCATCCACATTGAACACGCCAGCGGGTTTTAAGTTGAGTTCATGTTCATCATCGGATGTGGAGGCAGATGCTTCCACAATCGCCTTCACCACTTCTGTCGCTGCAACGGGCGTTTCTACCATTGCTGTTACTGATTCAGCAATGCCCTCTGGCATATAATCCTCAGGCACTTCTTCATCATCTTCCGCAATCACTGCAATCGCAGTACCGACAGGAATCAAATCACCTGCCGCAGCAGTAATTTTATGCAGTCTACCTTCTTCAATGACTTCCACTTCCATGGTGGCTTTATCCGTCTCAATTTCAACCAAGACTTCACCAGAAACAAGTTCATCACCTTCTTTTTTCAACCAACGGGCAATCTTGCCTTCGGTCATGGTTGGCGATAACTGGGTCATAAATACATCAATGGGCATGGTTTACCTCGTTCAAAAAATATGAACCACGAAAACCACGAAAATCGCGAAGAAAGCATACATAAACTCCGCGCCTCCGCGTCTCCACGGTTTAAAATATAAAGTTAAATTAAATCAATACCGACGCAGGGCATTCAATATGTTTCTTGAGGGCATTTAAGAAGGCTGCACCCACCGCACCATCAACCACACGATGGTCACACGAAAGCGTTAAGGTCATCATTTTCTTCACAAGCACTTGACCATTTTCAGCCACCGCACGTTCTTCTGTAGCACCCACTGCCAAAATCGCACCTTCGGGTGGATTGACAATGGCTTGAAACTGTTTGATGCCATACATACCCAAGTTGGAAATGGAGAATGTACCACCTGTATATTCTTCAGGTTTCAACACACCCTTGCGCGCTTTCCCTGCCAATGCTTTGATTTCATTGGAAATATCTACAATCCCTTTTTGCTCAGAAAAACGAACCACAGGCGTAATCAAACCACCTTCAATCGCAACCGCAATCGAAATATGCGCATGTTTGTGTTGAAAGGTATGCGTATCTGTCCAAGATGCATTGGCATCAGGCACATCCACCAAAGCTTTGGATACCGCCTTCACAATAAAGTCATTCACACTCAATTTGAACGCACCATCCGCCGATTCATTGAGTTGCGCACGCAAATCCATCAAACGATCCATTTCCACATCAAGGCTCAAATAGAAGTGTGGTACTTGCTGTTTGGATTCCACCAAGCGGCGTGAAATGGCTTTACGCATCATGCTATTTTCAATCGCATCATATTCATCTACATGGTAAGGCATGGGACCTGTTGGCAATGGGCGAATGGCTGTGGGCATAAAGCTCTGAGATGCGCCCAAATGGATGCCACGTTTGGCAGCTTTTTCAATATCCGCTTTGACAATACGACCTCTAGGTCCTGTACCTTTTAGTGCGGCAATATTGATACCTTTTTGCTTCGCCAAACGACGTGCCAAAGGCGATGCCTTGATCCGCTTATCATTGGCAGCACGCGCTACAGCCGCCATATCTACCGCTTGAATCGCTTCAACAGGTACGGGTACAGAAGCGGTGGCAATGGCTTCCGCTACAGGCTTAGGGCTAGGTGGAATATCTGCGGTTGCGGTTGTTTCCAATACAGGTGCTTCACCTGCACTTTCAGGCATATAATCAGCCGCAACGTCTTCATCATCTTCAGCAATGACAGCAATAGCTTCACCCACAGCAATCAAAGCGCCTTCAGCGGCAATGATTTTGTGTAGCGTACCTTCTTCGATAACTTCCACTTCCATCGTGGCTTTGTCGGTTTCTATTTCAACCAGTACTTCACCCGATTCCAGTGTGTCACCTTCTTTTTTCAACCAACGCGCAATCTTGCCTTCGGTCATGGTTGGTGATAATTGGGTCATAAATACATCAATCGGCATCGCTTACCTCAGTTTATTTACAGCAAAATGATAAACCACAAAGATGCAAAAACACAAAGCTTCTATTCTTTCTATACTCTGTGCCTCTGTGCCTCTGTGGTTTCAAAATTTCAATCTAATTATGCGCGGTTACAAGTCACGCGAGCAGCTTCCACAATATCTGCAACAGATGGCAAAGCATGGTTTTCTAAGTTTGCCGCATAAGGCATGGGTACATCTTTACCTGTCACACGTGCTACAGGTGCATCCAAATCATCAAAGCCTTTTTCCATGATACGCGCCGAAATTTCAGCACCAATACCCGCAAAACGCCAGCCTTCCTCAATCACAACTGCGCGGTTAGTTTTGGCAACCGATGCTAAAATCGTTGCTTCATCCAAAGGGCGAATGGTGCGGGGATCAACCACTTCAGCATCAATACCCATTTTTGCCAATTCTTCAGCAGCAGCCAAGGCATAACCTGTCATGCGAGAATGCGCTACAAGGGTAATATCCTTACCCACACGCTTGATATCAGCCTTGCCCAATGGAATGATGTATTCACCTTCAGGCACTTCACCAATATCACCATAATTAATTTCATTCTCGATAAAAATAACCGTATCATTATCACGAATGGATGCAGCCAACAGACCTTTGGCATCGGCTGGGTTCGATGGCATCACTACTTTCAAACCAGGAATATTGGCATACCAGTTTTCAAAGGCTTGCGAGTGCTGTGAGCTTACGCGAGCCGCAGCACCACCAGCGCCACGAAAAACCATCGGGCAATTATATTGACCTGCTGTCATGTATTTCATTTTTGCTGCCGCATTGACAATTTGATCCGCTGCCAAAATGGCAAAATTCCAAGTCATAAATTCAATAATAGGGCGTAAACCCGCCATGGCAGCACCCACACCCAAACCAGCAAAACCAAGTTCGGTAATCGGCGTGTCAATCACGCGCTTAGGGCCAAATTTATCCAACATGCCTTGCGATACTTTGTATGCTCCATTGTATTCAGCAACTTCTTCACCCATGAGGAAGACGCGATCATCACGTTCCATTTCGTTGCACATTGCTTGATTCAGTGCTTCACGGTATGTAATTTTAGCCATGGTTTTAACCTACCTGCCTTGGATATGGATATGCATTGGGAATTTCATCGGTCAGAATATCATCCCAAAGCACGGAAAGATCAGGTTCAGGTTGTGCTTCTGCTGCCTTCGCCACTGCCACCACTTCTTTCTTAATGTCTTTATCTTTTTGTTTGAATTCAGCTTCGGTCGCCAGACCTGCTTCAATCATTTGTTTTTGTAAGCGTGCAATCGGATCTCGTCCTGTACGCCATTCATCAACCTCGTCACGGGTACGATAAGTCGCAGGATCTGACATGGAGTGACCACGATAACGGTAGGTCATCATTTCTACGATAATAGGACCTTGTCCGGAACGTGCATGTTCAATGGCTTCACCCATTTTACGTTCAACTTCCAATACATCCATACCATCCACCTGAATGCCAGGCACCTTGAATGAAATGCCACGCTTATATAAGTGTGTTTCAGCCGAGGCACGACTTAAGGATGTACCCATCGCATATTGATTGTTTTCAATGACAAAAACGACAGGTAACTTCCACAATGCCGCCATATTAAAGGACTCATAAACCGCACCCTGATTCACACCCCCATCGCCCATAATGGTAATCGACACGCGTTTATCACCACGGTATTGAGAGGCGAAAGCAAAACCCAAACCAATCGGCACTTGCTCACCCACAATGCCATTACCACCTGCAAAGTTTTTCTCCACATCAAACATATGCATCGAGCCGCCTTTACCGCCGACCACACCGCCAGCACGCCCTAACAATTCCGCCATGACAGCCGTAGGTTCAGTGCCACGTGCAATGATATGACCATGGTCACGGTAACTTGTCATCATATAGTCTGTGGATTCAGATGCTTCTTCCATGCCCACACAAACGGCTTCCTGACCATTGCATAAATGACAAAAACCACCAATCTTCTTCAAGCCATACATTTGCCCAGCTTTTTCTTCAAAACGGCGAATATATAACATCATACCATGCATGGCATGCAAGCGTTCAGCGCTATAAAAGCGACCTTCTTGCGTCAATCCAGCCGCTTGTTCTTGTGTTTTTTTGCCCGTCATGTATCCCCCAAAAGGTTAAAGTATGCAACAAGTATTTCGTTTCTTTTGACTGTGTTTATCAACCAACTCACAGTCATTCATCATCAAAAGTGATGAGCGCATCATGCCCTCGCCTTAGTTTTCGAGCAAGTTAACGCGCCAAAATATCAGTCAAAACCTGTAAGTTTTCTTTATATGGATCTGCCGCACCCATAGAACTGGCATACATCGGTTTCCGTACCTGAGCTTGACTTGCTGTTATCGTAATATTCTTAGATTTTTGAAATTGAAAGCACGCATCATCCGATTCCAAATGACATGCACTCAATAATTTTAACGTCTCAATCTCTTGGTGTTGCACCATTTCTTCATAATGAAGTTCATACATCACACCTTCCGGTAAGATATTAGCCCAGTGTTTCATCAAGTGCTTATACGCACGATAATAATAACCCAGTTGCCCAAGGTGAAACCCATAGGCGTAAACAGGGCTGAGCAAATTATTTTTATAAATCGACCAACATGTATCCAAAGCATCTCGCTTCACATGTATCACTTTTGTATGCGGTAATGCCTGATGAATAGCACCGACAAAACGAGTGTTGGTGAGCGTTTTATCCACCACATAACGAGCATCGCCATGCATATCTCGCACTTTTTGCATATAAAGTGAGCCAAGTTCTTGCCATTGTTCTGAAGAAAAATCCTGCATTTTCTCCAGTGTTAGAGGGTCTTTGGGATCACTTAACTCGGCCACTGCGGCTTCAAAAAAGTTACACTCACCCACACTTTCAACACTTGGGTGGGATGCTAAAATTTGCTCCACAAGTGTTGAGCCACAACGCGGCATACCCACAATAAAAATAGCTGTGTCATCTTCAATACCACTGGTACACTGCATGTGATGTTCAGCGGTTAAATCAACGATAGCCTGCAAATGAGCAACTTCTGCTTCATTATCATAAGAAAGATTCTGATAGCGAATATCATTGGCTTTTTCTATGTATTCAAAAGCACTCGGATATTCTCCTAAATCCTCCATGATTTTACCCAAGGTAAAACTTAAGTGCATATAAGAAGGCGAATCTTTGACTGTGCCTTGACGGTATTTTTGCAGCTTCTTAATCAAAACATCATCGTCGTGCGAGAAGGTTTTAACACTCGCCAACATGGGGTATGCCAAATCCAACTGAGGGTTTAATGCAATACAACGTAATGCCTCTGACTCAGCTGTTACAAAATCACCTTGCTGTAGAGCAAGCTGCACCAACCCCAAATGTGCCTCAACATTATCAGGCTGACGAACAAGAACGGCTTGCAAATATTCCTCTGACTCCTCTAGTAGGTTTAATCGAAAGGCCGCACGAAACAGCCCAATACTTATTTCATTTGATTGAGGATAAGATTCATAAAGATCTTTAAAAATATCATAAGCTTGGTACTCTTTATTGAGTAATAACAAGCATTCAGCTTCGCCCAGCGATGCAGTTATATCATTTAGATTCAATTGTTTTGCAGCTTGAAAACGAAGCAGTGCATCTTGCGCCAAGCCTTGTTGCAAATAAAATTTACCCAAATTTAATTGAAACCCAGTATTTTCAGGTTCTACATTCACTGCGGCAACAAAATAATGTTCCGCCCCTTGCGCATCACCCGACTGCATCGCAACGATACCTCGCACATTGGCAGTTTCCGGATTACTGGGTTCCCAAGCTTCAATTTGTACACAAAGCTGCCCACACAGTTCCCAATTTTGTTGTTGAAATGCCTGATGCATTTGACCCACCAAAGCATCAACTTTTCGCTGGGCATTACTTGATAGCTGTTTAGACATGAGCAGCCACCAATTTCAGCCAAAATCTTGCAACCGTTGAACTTAAAGATCCATCCACACCTTGCAACAACTGAATCAATTCGTCCTGATAATCACTTGGAATATGGTAAATAGCGCCCGATGTTTCCCAAACACCTCCAGTATCCATCATGCGCAATGCAACAACATCACCCATATCAAACATTCGACTTCCCATCTCATCGGGGACTTCAAAACCTTCTTGCGTCAAAACATCTTCAACCTCAAAACTTTGACCCTCAGTCGATGTGATCACACGATAAAGACGCAGCGGACGTTGAGACAACTGCTCAAGGTATGCCCGTTGTGGCGCATTCAAACCAAGCGACGCTTGCGCCAACACCAATTGAAGCGGCGTTGTTTCACTACCTACACTATCTATATCCGACAATCCGCCCTCTGCCAGCAAAAGCTCCAACACATTCACATCATGAATCGCACGAATTTGGGGGTCAGCAGTCGCAATGCCTTGGCGTTCGACATCCGACATCGTCGTGAACCAAGCCTGCTCAACCCATTGATCAATCTGAGGGCGATAGGTTTGGTTTAACCACACCAAAGCTTGCTGCACAGCTTCACGATGATCATAACGCCGATTGCTTTCATCTTTCGCTTTAAGCATACAACACTTCTTATATTTTTGACCGCTACCACATGGGCAAGATGCATTACGTTGAACTTTTTGACTCACGGAAACTCCCCAGTATGTCCCTGAAAATAAGCTCGCAACCATAGCTAAGATTTATACATTGCCAATATATCATTAAAATATAATGTAATAATATCTTGCACAGTAGTGCTTCCTCCATAGTCTACCGCCATCATGCTGACAACTTTCAAACACCTTTGGACAAACATCATCTTAGCCTTTATCCTGCCTTATGTAGCAACTGCTACCGAAGATAAATCTTATGACTTCGGCATCGAAGGCATGCGCAGTCAAAATTACAGTGTTGGTATTTTAATTTTCTTATTTATTTCGATGGCTGTTTTTGTCGGCGTGATACGACTATTCTATCAACATACCGATATGTCAAAAGTCAAAACAGGTGAAAAAGTATTGATGGGAATGATTGTACTCGGGGTGGTCGTTGCGGGTATTTTTGCAGTCGTTCAATTGCTTGATGGTTTTCTACTTTAATATTTAAAGCAAAGTGTTTTTTATTATGAATAAAAAAACGTGAATAGGAGTCTATAATGAATATGAATGAATGGGGTGATGGCTGGACCATCTATATTTGGCTAGTCAGTGGTGTGTCTATTTTAATTGCCGTGGTTTTCGGCTTACGCTGGGCTGCAAAAAATGAACAGTTTGATGAAGATATTAAATACTTGGTATTTGATGACAACGATAAAGACAAAATGGATCCTGAAGAGTTTAAAAATTATCAAGCGGCGACCAAACGCCAAGAAGCTCGCCGTATTGAAGCTCTGAAAGAACAAGCAGCTTTAAAAGAACAATCCCGCTAAGCCATGCGTTCTGGGGATAAACTTATTGTAGGTTTGATGGGGCTTGTCTTGGTCACTGCGGTTGGCAATGGTATTTATACCGCAAATCATCCACTTGAAGATAAAGGGATTCCTTTTTATTCAACCCTTTCTGAAACAGAACAGGTGAAAGGGGCTGATTTGTATCGTGACTTAAGCTGCCGCAACTGTCATACTATTTGGGCGATAAAAAATGTGATGGAAACCATCCCAGCCCCCAGTTTGGATGGCATTGGTTCTTTACGCAGTGAGGCGTGGCTTTACGATTACTTTTCAGCCCAAGACCCTCAAAGCATCCTGCCCACGCGTTTGAAAAAGAAGTATGCACAACCTTCGTATGCTTCTCTACCTGAAGAAAAACGACGTTTTCTAGCCAAATATTTTGCCAGTTTGAAGGTCAAAGACTGGTATCTACAAGAAACCAAAGCAGCGGAGTATAAGAAACTCACTGGAAAAATTTATTCGCAAGATCAAGCACAGGCGCAATAACCATGACTTCAGATACCAAAGCAAAGAATATCGCACTTCAAAAACATTGGGCACCCGCATGGCAACGCTTCTTTGTTGCTTTTTTTGCGACCACCATTGTTTTTGATTTAGGACATCGTGTTCTTGATGTTCAAATTGAGTTATTTTGGGGGATTGCAGGCTATAACTTCTCATGGGTTCTAGCGATGTATGCCTTACCTTTTCTTGCTGGTATTGTATTTAGTCTCATCTTTGGCTGGGGTGGCAAATTATTGGCGCATTTGCCACCTATTTTTGTTTTGGGTATTGATTATTACATGCGCGTACAAACGGGTGCGCCTGAAGGTGCTCAGATCATTCCATTGATGTGGTGGGGATTTTTTCTTATTCTCAACATGGAATTTTGTGCTGTGGGTGGTTTTATTGGTGAGTTACTTTTAAAATACCGTTATGGTACTTTGGACATGCCAGGCACAGCCGATTATGCGCCTGCTGATTCCGAACGCTTACCCGATCAACGAAAGGAATAAACATCCGTATGGCTCGTCAACCGATCTCAAAAAAAGAACTTAAACGTCGTAAAAAAATTGCCATGGCAGTGTTTTTAACCTGTATTGCAGGTGCCATGATTGGTGGCTCTATTCATGTCATGGAACTTGGCTCCATGCGTATGGATGAGATGCGCGCAAAAATCAGTTACGATCCGACCGACATCAGTCAACATGTGCGTGCGGCGGGTGAAGACATCCTTATTCAAGCTAAAAACGAAGCCCGCGTGGATGAACATATCTTTTATACCGCATCATCTGTCAAGGCACTGCTTGCACCCGAAATATGGCATGAGCTTGCAAGTGTCATCGAGGTTCCTGCTGGTGATTTCAGCATGGGTACTGATGCATCGCGTGCCAACCATGAAGATAAACCAAAACATACCGTTGATGTACCAAAATTTTGGATCGATAAATACCCCGTGACACAAGCGCAATATGCGAAATTTGTTATATCCAAACACTATCGCCCCCCCCTAAACTGGAGCGATGGAGAAATTCCTAAAGGTCTCAATGACCACCCCGTTACCCTCGTCTCTTGGTACAATGCCCGTGATTACTGTGCCTGGGTAGGCAAACGTTTACCCGATGAAGCCGAATGGGAAAAGGCAGCACGAGGCACGGATGCGCGACGTTGGCCTTGGGGTGATAAAATGGATGTCAGCCGTTTAAATACCTATTATCAAATTGGACATACCACACCTGTAACAAAGTATGAACATGGCGCCAGTGCCTATGGTGTGATGGATATGTCAGGCAATGTTTCTGAATGGACATTCAATGCCTTATCCAAATATCCTGATGGCACACTGCACACCAAGCTGTCACCTGTTCAAGATCAATTTAAAGGTGTTGGACAAGAAAGTGTCGAAGGCATTGTAAAACGTGTGATGCGCGGCGGCTCTTGGAAGGGGGATCCTTTTTCAACAGTAGTCTATCATCGTAATTATTCTTTGCCCAATATGGCATCTGATTTTTATGGTTTCCGCTGTGCATCAAGTAAGCCACCCCATGAGGTTCAACCATGAATATACTATCTAAAATCACATTAACTTTGGTGAGTTTATGTTGGGCAATCCCTGCATCAGCCGTCGATAGTTATCGCTATATGCATGTAAATATTGAAACACCGTGGGCCATTTTCGTATTCCTATTTGGTCTGGTTTTTGCTCCCATGATTTTAGCAGTGATACTTTACTGGCGTTATGCGATGAAAAAAGATGACGACGATGATGACCATGCTTAAATTCATATTTATCTGTCTTATTGCGCTCACGCCCTTGAGTTCATCGTATGCAAGCACCAACCATGAACAAGCCATGAGTCCACAATCCACAGAGATTATCGAACAATTCAATCATGATATTGAAATCGCTCCAGAACGTGCCATTGCCACCCAACGCAAACATCAAATTTTATTTTGGATGGGAGGATCCCTGCTCTTACTTATCTTTCTTGCTGCTGGTTTTGGGATTGCCATGGGAATCTTTGGTAAAGATGTTTTTATTTGGCACGTTCTTTCGGCTGGCTTAGCTACCACGCTAGCCATTGCGCATGGAGTTGTTGCATTTGTGTGGTTTTACCCAAGCAGCTAGCCCATACATGACTTATCTTAGACAGCACACTATCCTGCACCCGACTTTCAATATTGAAGTATAATTTATCAAGGAGATAAGAATGTCTTTAAATGTTTATTATGATAAAGATGCAGATCTTTCCATCATCAAAAGCAAAAAAGTGGCCATTATTGGCTATGGTTCACAGGGTCATGCCCATGCCACCAACCTGAATGATTCAGGTGTTGACGTGGTGGTTGGTCTTCGTACAAACTCTTCATCGGTTGCAAAAGCTGAAGCACATGGTTTAAAAGTAAGCAATGTAGCAGATGCTGTAGCATCTGCTGACGTGGTGATGATTCTTACACCTGATGAATTTCAATCTGTTTTATACAAAGAAGAAATCGAGCCAAATATTAAGCAAGGTGCAACCTTAGCATTCGCACATGGTTTTGCAGTTCATTACAACCAAGTCACCGCTCGCGCTGATTTGAATGTTGTAATGATTGCACCCAAAGCCCCCGGTCACACCGTTCGATCTGAATTTGTACGTGGTGGCGGCATTCCTGATTTAATTGCGATTCACCAAGATCCAACGGGTGATGCTAAAGCTATTTGTTTGTCTTACGCTTCTGCAATCGGTGGCGGTCGTACAGGCATCATCGAAACAACCTTTAAAGATGAAACTGAAACAGATTTATTCGGTGAACAAGCGGTGCTTTGTGGTGGTGCAGTTGAATTGGTGAAAGCGGGCTTTGAAACATTGACTGAGGCGGGTTATGCACCAGAAATGGCATATTTCGAGTGCCTACATGAATTGAAATTGATTGTTGATTTGATGTATGAAGGTGGCATTGCCAACATGAACTACTCCATCTCCAACAATGCTGAATATGGCGAATATGTCACAGGGCCTAAAGTCATCAACGATGAGTCGCGTAAAGCCATGAAAGAATGCTTAGCAAACATTCAAAGTGGTGAATATGCCAAACAGTTCATCCTTGAAGGTGCAACCAACTATGCTTCTATGACTGCTGCACGTCGCAACAATGCAGCGCATCCCATCGAAGTCACGGGTGAGAAACTGCGTGCTATGATGCCTTGGATTAACAAAATCGTAGATCAATCTAAAAACTAAATCACTTCCCTTTGGGTATTGATGATGTAACAAAAGCCGCTTTTCTTTGGAAAGGCGGATTTTTTATGGTTTAAAGCACCTGCTGAATCACTGCTGTACGCATTTAGCATCACCTATTCACTCCCAACCTTACCCTCGAGTGTTTGTGTCGATCCTCTATGTTGACATCCTCCCCATGAATAAATTCAGGGGATTCGATTAGCATGATGCTAATGCAGGTTCCTGCTTCATTGTGGTTGCTATTGCATCCACTCCACAGGCTGAAACGGCAATGTCCTGCCGCCATGATTCTAAAATGTTCT
>JAUZQO010000058.1 GCA_030950925.1 Mariprofundaceae bacterium | reverse complement strand
ACGGGCAACTACAAGGGATTGCCCCTACGGCAACGCAAATCCATTCGATTGAAAGGTTACGATTATTCACAGGCAGGGTTGTATTTTATTACCATTTGTACACAAAACCGATTGCATTTATTCGGTGAAATCGTAAATGATAACATGGTGCTAAATGATGCGGGAAACATGATTAAAAAATTATGGCGTGAAATCTCCAATCATTTTAAAAACACCCGATTGCATGAATATATCATTATGCCCAACCATATCCACGGAATCATCGAAATTTCTTCTGTAGGGGCACCCCTTGTGGGTGCCCAAAATGATGGGCAATTCCAAAACGGGCAACCACAAGGGATTGCCCCTACGTGCAAAACCATTGGGGATATTGTGGGGGCATTTAAATCATTAACCACCAATGAATATATCAAAATGGTTAAACAAAATATATTACAGCCATTTGATAAACGTATTTGGCAACGCAGTTATTGGGAGCATATCATCCGTAATGACAATGAATACACCCATATTGTCCAATATATTATGGATAATCCGCAAACATGGGCAATGGATCAATTAAACGTGGGGGGTAAACCCTTATGATTACCCCAATCCGTAGAGGCGCACCCTTGTGGTCGCCCGACATATCATGAAATCATCCCATGAAGGCGGGTTTACCCTGATTGAAGTCTTGGTCGCATTAAGCATTGCCTCCTTCGCCTTGGTCGCATTGATGGGGCGTTTGGGTGCATCCGCTGATGTACAACGTAGCTTATCCTTATATGCTTTAACCATGAATGAAGCGCGGAATTTACTGGCAGAAGATCGCTTAAAGCCGACTGTTTCTAGCAGTGAGGAACAGGGCAAGGTTCAAGTGTCAGGTGTTACCATGCACTGGAGAACTTGGAGTGAAAAAACGGCATTGGATGGTTTTGTGCGCCGTAATATTGCGGTGCAGGCGAAAAATGAACCTGAAATTATCTTATTTATGTATCGGGCGTTGTAAAAAATTATATGAGGTAGGAGGTGTAAGGCTTTTATGAAACTTACAGATATTTTAAAAGACTCGAATTATAAGCTCACCCAGTTTTCACAAGAACAAATAGCATCCTTTGAAGAGACTATTTTTAGTAAAGAAGTGCGTGGTAAAAAGTTGCCCCACATCACATGCCTTGTTCGCCGCAAAGCCATTCAACTCAAGCCCGAAGAAGCTGTTCGCCAGCTTTATTTGAAAGTATTAAATGAAGATTATGCTTACCCTTTTGAGCGCATGGAAATTGAATATGCGGTAAGTTTTGGACGCGAAAAGAAACGTGCCGATATTGTGATTTTTGATAAACAAAACACCCGCGCTGTCTATATCATGGTGGAGCTGAAAAAACCCAAGCTTAAAGATGGTAAAGAGCAGCTAAAATCGTATTGCAATGCAACAGGCGCACCCATTGGTGTTTGGAGCAATGGGGATTCGATTTCCTATTACAATCGTAAAGAACCCAATTACTTTGAAGACATTCCGAATATCCCCAAAGCCACTGAAAAATTATCCGATATTTTAACCGAGCGTTGGACGATTGATGACTTGGTGCAAAAGGATAAATTAGTCACTGAAAAAAAATCACTCAAAGATTTGATTTTAGAAATGGAAGATGAAGTGCTGGCAAATGCTGGTGTGGATGTATTTGAAGAGTTGTTTAAGCTTATTTTCACCAAGCTTTACGATGAAATGGAAAGTGGGCGTAATAAAACGCGCCACCTTCAATTCAGAAACTATGGTGACACAGAAACCGAACTCAAAGAAAAGATTCAAGGTGTGTTTGATGCTGCCAAAGGTAAATGGGAAGGTGTGTTTGGTGATGATGCTAAGATTATGCTCACGCCCTCACATTTATCTGTTTGCGTATCCTCTTTGCAAGATGTGAAGCTATTTAATTCCAACCTTGATGTGGTGGATGAAGCATTTGAATATTTAATTAACAAAAGCAGCAAAGGTGAGAAGGGGCAATATTTTACACCGCGTTATGTGATTGATATGTGCGTCAAAATGATGAACCCACAACAAGAAGAAACTGTGATTGATACGGCGGCTGGCAGTTGCGGCTTTCCTGTTCATGCGATTTTTCATGTTTGGGAACAAATTCTCAAAGATAAGGGTATTCCGAAAAGTCATTTGTTCACGGCTGAAGAAAAACCTGTGGAATGTACGGATTATGTGCAAAACAAAGTGTTTGCTATTGATTTTGATGAAAAGGCGGTGCGGGTAGCACGCACACTCAATTTGATTGCAGGTGATGGTCAAACCAATGTGTTGCACTTGAATACGCTTGATTATGAGCGTTGGGATGAGAAAACCAACGATGAAGCATGGCAAGATACCTATTTTGAAGGCTGGAAAAAACTCAAGAAGCTAAAAAAGGATAAAAAAAGCAACCGCGATTTTCAATTTGATGTCTTGATGGCAAATCCTCCTTTTGCAGGTGACATCAAAGAAAGTCGTATTTTAGCCAAATATGATTTGGGTAAAAAACCGAATGGTAAATATCAGACCAAAGTTGGTCGTGATATTCTGTTTATTGAGCGCAATCTTGATTTCTTAAAACCAGGTGGACGCATGGCAGTGGTATTGCCGCAAGGTCGGTTTAATAACAGCTCAGATAAAAATATCCGCGATTATATTGCCGAGCATTGCCGCATATTGGGTGTTGTTGGTTTGCATGGGAATGTGTTCAAACCGCATACAGGCACCAAAACATCGGTATTGTTTGTGCAAAAGTGGGATGAAAAACTTTGCCCGAAAGTGGATGACTACCCTATCTTTTTTGCCACCATGCAAGAGCCAAGCAAAGACAATAGCGGCGATAAGATTTTTGTGAAAAAGAAAGATGTTGTCGCCTCTGCGCGTCATTCCGCACTTGATGCGGAATCCACATCACCCGAAGTCGCCGAACCCATAGACCATTATGAAGCCAGCACCCAAGACTTGGATGAATATTTACTCGATTCACACGGTCATTTAATTGTAAAACACGACTTGTTTAACCACGATGGTAAAACCAAGGATGGCATAGCTGAAGCTTTTATTGAGTTTGCTAAAAAAGAAAAACTATCTTTTGTGGGAAAGCCCTAAGCCCTTTCAATGAAACCCATTATCGGGAATTGTTGGAAGGGCTGGAAATTACAGAGATTAATTTATCTGGCTTAGAAAGAACTTTAAGAATTGACTCGGACTTTTATGGTCGTAAGAATTTAAATGTTCTCAAGTTGATAGCTAAAAACAAACCTAAACCACTTACTGATTTTGTTCGTGTGTCAGATGGTAATCATGCATCTATAAGCAATTATTATTCAAGAGAAGGAGTTCCTTATTATAGAGGTGGAGATATTTACAATTTTTATATAGAACAGTCCCCTTCTCCATTAAGAATTCCCGAAAGTATTTATAATATAGGAACTATGAAACGGTCACATTTAAGAAAAGGTGATGTGTTAATTTCGATTGTTGGGGCAATCATAGGGAACTTATCTTTAGTGAAGACAGATGCAAAAGCGACATGTAGCTGCAAGCTTGCAATTTTACGCCCTAAAACAATTCAACCTGAATTACTTGCTATGTTTCTTCAATCAAAGTTTGGGCAAAATCAAGTTCAGAAGTTTAGGCGAGGGACAGGGCAAACAGGTTTAATATTAGAAGATTTCGATCAACTTCTAATACCTACTTATTCAGATGATATATCCTTAGCAATCACAAAGGCTGTTTCAGATGCTTTTACACTTCTCGAACAATCCAAACAAACCTACAGCCAAGCCGAAAACCTACTGCTAGAAGAAGTTGGTTTGCAAGATTTCGAACCAAGCCAAGAACCTGTCAATATTAAAAGCTTTAAAGATAGTTTTGGCACAAGCGGCAGGTTGGATGCGGAATATTATCAAAAGAAATATGAGCAAGTCGTAGAAAAGGTGAAAAGTAAAACATACGACACCCTTGCAAACATTGTCGATATTAAAAAGTCGATTGAACCAGGTTCTAAACATTATGTAGAAGACGGTTTGCCGTTTATGCGCGTAGCCGATTTATCTAAAAATGGCTTATCAACGCCGCAAAAATTTCTTTCACAGTCATTTGTGCAGGCAAACACGGATAAAATTGAAGGTTTAAAACCTAAAAAAGGAACTATTCTATTTTCTAAGGATGCTAGTGTCGGTATTGCTTATCATTTAAGGCAAGATTATGAAGGTATCACATCAGGTGCTATTTTACATTTAACCATTCAAGATAAAACGCAAGTTATTCCAGAATATTTGACCTTGGTTTTGAATTCAAAAGTCGTGCAAATGCAAGCAGAAAGAGATGCGGGTGGTTCAATTATTTTGCATTGGCGTTCAAGTGAAATAGCCAATGTTGTAGTGCCTATTATCGACTACACCAAGCAACAACAAATCGCCGATTTGATCGAACAAAGCTTTAGCCTCAAAAAACAAAGCGAACACCTGCTTGACGTTGCCAAACGTGCTGTAGAAATCGCCATTGAAGACAACGAACAAGTCGCGTTGGATTATATTCAACATGAGGTGGCAGCTTATGAATCCTGAAATCTCTGATATTCGTTGGATTCAACGCTTTGATAACTATTGCCGCGCCTTGAATCAACTCACCAAGTTTATGGAAAAAGGTGAATTAAATGAACTTGAAGAACAAGGCTTGATTCAGGCGTTTGAATACAACCATGAACTGGCTTGGAAAACACTGAAAGACTTTTTGGAATCCAGAAGTTCCATGAAATTTTATGGCTCTAAAGATGTATCGCGTGAAGCCTTTAAGTTGGGTTTGTTGGGTGAGAGTGAACATGCGGGTGTGATGTGGTTGGATATGATTGAAAAATGCAAAGCCATGAAGCCAACTAAATTTGGGCTAGGTTTTACGATTATTGATAGTATTCAAGCGGTGTTTTCCGCGCACCCTGAAGTGGATGAAGTTGTGTTATATGGATCGCGGGCGAAAGGAAATTATAAGGTGGGTTCGGATATTGATTTAACCATGAAAGGTGAAGCCGTTGATTTCGATGTGCTATCCATGATTTCACAGGAATTGTACGATTTACCCATCCCTTATATGGTGGGTTTATCTATTTTCACCCATATCAATAATGATAACTTGATCGAACATATCAACCGTGTTTGTAAAATGTTTTATAGCAAGACACCCGAGGAAGTATGATGGCTGACAATAAACATATCAGAACGTCATCCACTGAATCCAATCACGCCCTTTTTCAACATATTGCTGATGTCATTCAACAGGCACACTCTCAAGTTCGGCAAACGGTGAATGTGGCAATGCTTCAAAGCTATTGGCAGATTGGTCGTTTGATTGTCGAGCATGAACAGCAAGGGAACGAACGCGTAGCCTATGGTAAGCGGCAGTTACAGCTTCTTTCAGGGCAATTAACAAAAACCTTTGGCAAAGGCTTTGATGCCAGTAATTTAAGGCAGTTTTATCATTGTTTCCCAAATTTTGACGCAGTGAATCACAATTTGAGTTGGACACATTATCGGACACTTATTCGCATCGAAAACCCCAAATCTAGAGCATGGTATCAACAAGAAGCGATTGATCAAAACTGGAGCGTGCGCGCACTTAATCGTCAAATCAGTAAGCTTAAATGTTTTTTATTGCTTGATTTGAAGCTCGGCAAACTTACCCATCAAGATGTTGGGCAAATGGATACTTATGTGCGTATCTATGATCAACATCAATGTGCTGCTGATGATAACCCTACCATTGGTTTGATATTGTGCAGTCAAAAAAGTGAGGCAGTGGTCAAATATTCAGTGTTGACCGATAATAAACAACTTTTTTCCGCCAAGTATTTGCCTTACCTACCGACAGAAGCTGAATTAAAACAAGATCTTGAAATAGAGCGTATGAAAATTCAACCAACACTTAAAACTGATGCTCAAGTCTAAATGATGAGAATAAACGCCCTTCATCTTTCTAAACCATCCAAGGGTTTCACCCTCTTGGAATTGTTGATGGCATTGGTTATTTTCGCCTTAATTATTGTCGTCTGCTACACCGCACTTGGTCCTGCGGGTGAAGGTTTTCGGCAACTTCAACAGGTGCGTGACAATATCGAATCCTCATCATGGTTGGGAAAACAATTACGCGCTGACATCGGTACCATCACATCATCATCCCTGAAAAGCATACGCCCCCTTCAAATCAAAGCCGATGCACGCGGTGATATATATGTCGATGAACTCATTCTATTAAGCCGTGAGGCAGGCAAACGTGGCTTGACCTTGATTCACTACAAACTTGATGAAAGCCAAGGCACGTTGATTCGGGAATCACGCATGGCATGGGCGCGAGCCAACACCCCATCAGACAGCATGAACTTGGGTAAGTTTGAATCATTGCATGTTGAAGTCATGACCCCAACAGGGAAATGGACATCCCAATGGCCACCGCAAACCTCCACCAATGCAGCCGTGATTTGGGCGAAAGCGGTGCGTATCACGGTGCAACATGATGGCGAAGAAAAACATTGGTTGATACCGATTTATGCGGGGCTTCCTTGATGATTCTTTCCCATAAAAAACATCGCAAACAGGAAAAAGGTTCAGCACTTTTGGTGGTACTCGGTTTGGTGGCAGTGATTGCAGGTTGGGCATCGAGTGCGGCCTATGAAGATATGTTATCTCTACGGCGTGCTGAAAATAGTTTGGTTGCCAACAAGGCTGAATTGGCTTGTTTATCGGCGTTATCCCTTATCAAACAAGGCTTAATCCAAGATGCCAAAGACAGTCAAATAGATAGTCTAGATGAGCAGTGGGCGCAATCTGCCCCCCCCTTTCCCGTTGATAATGGTTTGGTGGCGGGTTCGATTGAGGATGGCAACCGTTATTTGAATATCAATGACCTCATCAATGCCCAAGGGAAAGTGAATACGACCATGCTTCCTGTATTTCAACGCTTGTTCACACAATTACAACTTGACCCTCGTTTGTTGGATGCTTTGGTTGATTGGATGGATGCCGATAGCATACCTTTTGGCTATGCTGGCGCAGAAGATGATAGTTATTTTGATAAGCCTTAC
>JAUZQO010000057.1 GCA_030950925.1 Mariprofundaceae bacterium | reverse complement strand
TCTATCAATTAAATTAGCAAATTGATTAATATCAACTCTATTAATTAAATCAGCAAATTTATTAATATTAACTGTATCAATTAAATCAACAAATTGAGTAATAGTAATTCTATTACTCAATTTAGTAAATTGAATAATAGTAACTCTATCAATTAAATCAGCAAATTGAGGAATATTAACTCTATCAATTAAATCAGCAAATTTAGAAATATTAACTCTATCAATTAAATCAGCAAATTGAGGAATATTAACTATATTAATTAACTTAGCAAATTGAGGAATATTAACTCTATAAATTAACTTAGCAAATTGAGGAATATTAACTCTATAAATTAAATCAGCAAATTTAGTAATATCAACTATATTAATTAAATCAGCAAATTTATGAATATTAACTCTATCAATTAAATCAGCAAATTTATGAATATTAACTCTATCAATTAAATCAGCAATTTTACTAATACCATCTGTATTAATTAACTGCAATATTTTATTTGCTTGCTGTGGGTATTTATTTATATACTTTAATATAGTTTCACCTTGTTCTTTATTTTCTACTTTTTCTTGAATACCTGTTATAATTTCTTTTCATATTTGTTTTATATTATCAGGTGATAATAAGCTACATACTCTTTGTTGAAAACCATATTTTACTTTATTGATACTATTTTCTGTATAAGAATTTTGTAATTTTTGTATATCTTCTTCTTGAATATCTTTTCTAGTTTTTAGAAAAATTATTAAATAATTAAAAAAATCCTTATTTGAAATACTTTCATCCAAATTAATATTAATATTTTGTAAATTATCAGATAATCATTGTAATATTTCTTTTTTATTTTTTAATATTTGATTAACTAAGCCTAAAATATTCGTAGTTTGGTTTATCTCTATTCATATTTGAGTTTCTATATTAGCTCATGTATCTGAAATACTTTCTAATTCTTTATTTTCAAATTCTAAATTACTTTTTTGAGTTACAAATAAAGAATTTATATGATTTACTATAGTTTCTATATTAATTCATTCAAATTGTTTATTTTCTTTATTTTTATTAGACATGATAATTAATTACAGTTTAATAACAAATTATAAAATAAATATAATAAAAGTCAAATTTAATTCAGATCAAAATTAGCTGATTAAATTTCTTTAACCATATATTCTCACTCTAGTATATAACCTCTTTTGAAATAATACTGTCTAACTCATACTCATGCTATAACTGCTACTTTATTTAGAGAATGATTTTCTTTTGTTATTTTTTCAGCTTCTGCTATTAAGCGCTTTCAAAAACCTAGATGTTGTCCAAAGGTAGATCATTTTTCTCATATATTTAATTGATCTCAAAATGTGTGAATTTCACGGATTATAGATGCTCATTTTAATTCAGGAATAAAGGTTTTATATGGTATTCTTAGTCTTAGTAAACTAAATATTGTTCTATCTTTTGGATCTTCAAAAGTCAAAAAATATTCGATTCATTTGGAAGCTTCATATTTATATATATTTAATTTAGCATCTTTTGGGTTATTATCTTTTTCTTTTATTTCTCTATGTCTTGTATCCATTAATTGAATTCACTGCTTTTTTAATTTTGCTTCAACTAATTGTCTTAAATTACTTAAGTGACTTCCTGCTAATATTTCAGATGCTGGAATATCTCTATATGTTCTATTTAATCTAACATATTCAGGTATCATTGCCTCTAATTCACAAGTTAAATTTATTAGAGTTTCATCATTATATGCTTTAAATCATCATTTTTTCCATATTTCAGTCAATTCTGACTTATTAGTTACTACCATTGGGTATATTTTAAGCTCATCTGGTCTAAAATCTGGATTTTTAAAGATTTCTTTCATTGATTCTCTATCTATTTCTGGAGTAGCTCATAATAAATTAGGCATCATATGTGCAACTACTTTTATTCATGCATCTTTAAGTAGAGCTGTAGCTTGAATTGATTCCTTATTTCAATGTCATCTTTTATTTAATAAATTTATTTCATCTGAAGTTGTTTGATATCATATTTCTACTCTTGTTACTCAGTATTTTCTTAGGTCTATAATTTCTTCTTTTGTAATCCAATCAGGTCTAGTTTCTATTGCTATACCTATTATTCTACATCTTGATGTTTCGTTTATTTTTTTTGCTTCTTCTAATGTTTTACTTTCTTTTAACTTGTATCACTGTTTTATTTTAAAACTAGCAAATCTTTCACTAGATAAGTCTGTTTTTTCTATATGTTTTTTCATTTCATCATAAGTATTAAAAGCATTATATATTGCTTTAATAAAATTATCTTTGTATTTTTTAGGATAAACACTCCATGTTCAACCTATTATTCTTACATCATTTTTTCCTACTTTATGTCATGTAACTTCTAATGCTCTAAGTCTATTATGTATTTGCATAATAGGATCAAACTTATTTAGTTGAGCTCTCATTACAGCTGGTTCATTTGGTATATATGACTTTGGTAATCATTCAAAATCAGGGCAATATACACATTTACCAGGACATGGAAATGATTCAGTTAGCAGAGAAATAACAGTTAATCATGATAAACTTCTAACTCATCTTTTTCTAAGTATTTTTTTAAACTTTAGATTTTCTTCAAATTTTCAATTCTCTATAAGAGTATTATATCTAT
The DNA here is from genome assembly GCA_030950925.1 of Mariprofundaceae bacterium. Classification (GTDB taxonomy): domain Bacteria; phylum Pseudomonadota; class Zetaproteobacteria; order Mariprofundales; family Mariprofundaceae. The sequence continues at coordinate 803 of JAUZQO010000057.1, read as the reverse complement.
CTATTATTTGTATACTAGCAAGTGGTTTCGGCAGTTTATATTTTCAATATATTTTATTTTTTAGTTTATGAAATAAATCTCTATCTAAAGAGTCTATATTTTCTAATCAAATATTTATTATTTCATCTAATATATTAATATTATTCATTTGTTTTTTATTATAAAAAAGTATTTTTAGATTTTAATCTAAAAATACTTTTTTTCAAGTGAAAATATATTAAATATTTTATATTGAATATTCTAAAAAATAGTATACTTACTTTTACTATTTTTATTAAATAGTGTTTTTAGATTCACTAAGTATACAACAAAATATTCTTTTAGTTCTTCTAATTATATTTTTTGTATAGTCAAATATATTAGGTAATTTTCATCTATTAAGAGCTTTAATTAATACATGTTCTTTTCATTCTGAGTTTATATTATGAAAATTAAAGTAATTTATAGTCTCAATTATTTCTTCTTGAGTATTTTTATTAAAAACTTTATATAACATATGTATATTTACATACATTGTTAATGGTATTAGCATTCGTATATTTAAATTATCAATTAAATATACTGTATTTTTTTGTCAAATTCAATATATTAATTCAATAATTTTAGTTCATTGTTGAGGAACAATTTTTAAATAATTTAAAATTACTTTTAAGTTATCAGAATATAAATTATCTTCTAAATACATAATAATTTCTTCTCATATTATCTGCCTTATTTCTTCATTTAACATAATAGCAGTTACTGTCTCATTTGAATCTAAAAAAAACTCATTATTATTTTCCATATTTTAAAATTATATTTTA
>JAUZQO010000056.1 GCA_030950925.1 Mariprofundaceae bacterium | reverse complement strand
GATGCTTTGGGCTCAGTTGCTGCCATGATTGCTGGCATTGTTATTCTGACAACAGGATGGGTATTGATTGATCCCATCCTGTCTTTTGTGATTGCGGCTATTTTATTATGGGGTGGTTGGCGATTGATTCATGAAACAAGCCTAGAGTTGATGGAAGCATCGCCGACAGATTTGGATATGAAGTGTTTGAAAGTCGCGATGACAGATGTGGATGGTGTAGTGGATGTGCATCACATCCACCTATGGCGACTACCATCCAATCAATTGGCAATATCCGCACATATTCGCTTGGATGATATGAATGCTTGGGTTAATATATTACCCAAGCTTATCAGTGTCTTAAAAAATTATGATGTTGAACATGTGACTTTGCAAGCTGAAACAGATTGTTATGACGCTTAGGCGAATATCAATCAATACAGTCACGTAATTGGGTATCAATCTTGATGATGTGATTTAAAAGCCAGCTTTCAAGAAAATCATGAATTTTTTGTACCAAATCTTCTGTGACACCTTGTAAATCCAGCTGATGTCGATATTCCGTGTAAGTTTTTAATAATTTAGTGTGAATGTCTTTGTTTTTTGCCCCAATAGGACATTTATAGCGGCGCATACAAATTTCTTCATAACAAAAATGACTGCGAGTAAAAATACCGAGTTGATCCATCAAATTTTTGATATAATCATCATTGATATCACCAGCTTGCATATGATCTTCAAGGTCATCCAGATATTTAAAAATCACCTTGTGTTGTTTGTCAATTTCAGGCTCACCTGTACTGTATTCATCTTTCCAAATGACTGTCATAACTTTTCTCCTTTATTTGGATGTAAGTAAAATTTCAATGCGTCGATTTTGAGCGCGACCTTTTTCAGTGGTGTTGCTGGCTCTAGGTTCTGTTGAAGCATGACCCTCAACGCGAAATGCATTGGGGTTAAAATGAAGCCCCCAAATCAATACTCGAACGACAGAAGCGGCGCGTAAAGATGATAAATCCCAATTATCTTTGTAAGTACGGTTATACTTATTCACATCAACGTTATCAGTATGGCCAATGATACGTATAATCCCACCTTGTTGAATATGTTGATTTATAATACCTTTTAATTTCACAATAGCAGATCGACCCTGCTTACTCAATTCAAAACTTCCAAAAGGAAAAAGGATGGAATTAAGGAAAGTTACTTTAATGTTTTTATTTTGAAGTTGCTCGACCATAACAGTCTTTTCTTGAACTTCATTTTTTAAAACGCGGTTAAGTTCGTTTAAATTTAACTTTTGAGCCAGAAGAAGGTTGTTTTCAACGGTAAGTTTTATTTTTTCAGCTCTGAGTTGATTGGTGTGTTGAATGGTAGTATCTGGCTTTTGCCTGACGTGATCAGGCTTTTTTACTGTTGTTTGGCAGGCAGTCATACTCAGCACAAGCAAGGATACACATAGTATACGACTTACTTTCTTTGTTATCATACCAACATACATTTCACTTCCCTCCGCTGGGGTTTAGCATTTTTCATATCGCCTACTGTAGCGTGTGGCTATATCGTTTTCCAAGTTTGAAATCATTCTTTCACCAACCACTGAATGCTCGAATGCCCATGTTTACCAAGTAAGTGTTCATGAATCCATGCCAACGATGCTTTCATTTGAGCTTGTGCATGCCAAGGTGGGTTGACGATGAGCATACCTGAACCTTGCATTTGCATATCAGGAAAATCACCACTCATTTCGATACGTAAGATATTACGAATCTCTGATTTTTTGAATGCTCGGAACAAGTCAGACTCACGTCCTGCAGGTAGAATAGGATACCAAACCACATATACGCCTGCACGAAAATGCGGATAAACATCAGCAATAGCCTCTGCAACACGTTGGTATTCCAATTTATCTTCAAACGAAGGGTCAAGAAAAATCAGACCTCTTTTTTCTTTGGGTGGTAAAAAAGCACGCAAAGTCTCATAAGCATCGCGTTTGTGAAATGAAAAGCGACGGTGGGCGCGAAAGCCTTGGCGCAGTGCATCAAACTCTTGAGGGTGTAAATCAGATGCTGCCAAGCGATCTGTCGATCGAAGCATGGAAGCGAGCATGGCTGTGGAACCAGGTAATCGAGAAAAACCACCCTTGGGGTTTTCAGATTCAATCAGTGCTTTCCAACGCTGAATACCTTCAGGAAGTTTCTTTTCTTGAATGGGCCAAAGGCGTGCAACACCTGTATCAAACTCTTCTGTTTTTTGTGCATCTTCTGCGTTTAAATCATAAATACCGCGTCCTGCAAATCCATCCAACATGAACATCGGTGTATCTTTTTTTTGCATACCTGCGACCACATCCCCGAGAATGATGTGTTTGAGAATATCGGCATGATTACCTGCGTGATAACTGTGTTGATAACTAAGCATGTTCGCATGCTGCCAAAAGAATGGATGGGGTCACCATTTTTGTCCGTTTGATAAGGGTAAATCACCTGTTGAAAGGATGGCTTTGAGAAGTTCGCGGGCTGTTTTGCGTTGATTTGGATGCAGCCAGTTGGGGGAAATATCGCACATCGGACGCAGTACAAATTGTCGGCAATGCATGTGTTGATGGGGTAAAATCAATCGCTCTGAATCCATTGAAATATCATCATAGGCAATGATGTCCAAATCAAGAGTGCGTGCGCCCCAATGTTCATGGCGAACGCGCCCATGTTGCTGTTCTAAATCTTGCAACACATCTAGAAGATCAATGGGAGATAATGATGTCTCTAAATATAATGCAGCATTGAGGTAATCAGCTTGCCCTTCGGGACCCATGGGTGGCGTTTGATACAACAACGAAGATGTGAGAATATGGCAGGATGGGTGGTTTTCCAGACTTTTACGTACCGCTTGAAAATGGTGTAAAACATTGCCGATATTACCACCCAAGGCAAGCCAAGTTTTAGACATTTGAGAACTCACTTGCCAACCATTCATTTTGCTCCATTATTTGATTTCGATTTTACTTATGATACAAATTCAGCATGTATGAAACGACCGTTATCGCCGAGTTTTTTTATCGGAGATAACGGTAAATTCATGGGGTGGGAAGCGTTAAGCGCGAGGCAAACCAGACTTACCCATCAGGAAGCTATCAACAGCATAAGCACACTGACGACCTTCGTTAATGGCGCGAACTACCAAAGATTGACCGCTGCGCATATCACCCGCAGAAAAAACTTTATCTAGGCTGGTTTGATAGTCCAATGTATTGGCAGCGACATTGCCGCGAGCATCTTTGTCCAGTGCCAATTCTTCAAGCATACCTTCATGCACAGGGTGTAAGAAACCCATCGCAAGGAATACGGCATCCGCTTTCAATGTGAAATCAGAGCCTTCGATTTCTGTCATGTTCCAACGACCACTCTCATCTTGTGACCAATCCACACGGGTGCATTCAATCGTAGTGACTTGACCATGCTCACCCACGAAACGTTTGGTTGCGATGGCAAAATCACGTTCACAACCTTCTTCTTGTGATGTCGATGTACGCATTTTCATGGGCCAATTCGGCCAAGTGACCAGTTTATCCACGCTTTCAGCAGGCGCAGGCATGATTTCAATTTGGGTAATCGAAGCCGCACCATGACGATTGGATGTGCCGATACAATCCGAGCCCGTATCACCACCACCAATGACCACCACATGTTTATCTTTGGCAGAAATCCATTCGGAATCAGGAATCGTATCGCCCAATACACGTTTGGTGTTTTTGGTGAGCAATTCCATAGCGAAATAAATACCATTCAAATCACGACCTTCAATGGGTAAATCACGCGGTGCTTCCGCACCACCTGTGAGTGCCACTGCATCAAACGCTTCAAGCAAAGATTCCGCAGGCATATCCACACCAATATGTTGATTGACGCGGAATTCCACACCTTCATCTTCCATTTGCGCCAAACGACGATCAATCACAGCCTTATCAAACTTAAAGTTTGGAATACCATAACGCATCAAACCACCAGCACGGTTTTCCTTTTCAAATACCACGACATCATGTCCAACACGCGCCAATTGTTGCGCACAGGCCAAACCAGCAGGCCCAGAGCCGACAACAGCGACTTTCTTACCTGTTTTTTCTTTGGCAATTTGCGGCGTCACCCAACCTTCTTCAAAACCTTTTTCAACAATCGCCAATTCAATATTTTTAATGGTGACTGCATCACCAATCAAATTCACCGTGCATGCTTCTTCGCATGGGGCAGGGCAGATACGACCTGTAAATTCAGGGAAGTTATTGGTGCTATGCAATACATCCAAGGCTTCGCGCCATTGGTTTTTATACACCAAATCATTCCAATCTGGGATGATATTGTTGACAGGGCAACCATTGTGACAAAATGGAATACCGCAATCCATGCAGCGCGCACCCTGTGTGCTCATATCTTCAGGAAGTTGGAAAAATTCTTTAAAGTTTAACACACGTTCTGAAACAGGTGCATAACTCAGGTTCTCACGGTTAAATTCTTTGAATCCAGTCGCCTTACCCATGCGTAGACTCCTTATTTACTGATTCTTTCTGATTGGCTTTATTTTCGGCTTCTCGTTCTGCCAAGGCCCGTTTATAATCCACAGGCATGATCTTCACGAATTTGCTGAGTGAGACATCCCAGTTGTCCAAAATTCTGCGCCCTTTTGCTGAATTCGTGTAATGGACATGGCGTGTAATCATTTGATGCAATATTTTCTCATCATTTTGACTGATACTATGACGAATATCCACACGTCCCATGGTTTCCAAATCACCACCTTGATGGTCCAACTTTTCCAGTGCTTCATCTTCGGAAAGCACAGGCTCTAATGCAACTTGTGCCATGTTGCAGCAGCTCTCAAAGCTGCCCGCTTCATCAAAGACATACGCCATACCACCCGACATGCCTGCCGCAAAGTTGCGACCTGTTTCACCCAAAATCGCAATCGTACCACCTGTCATATATTCACAACCATGATCGCCGACACCTTCAACCACTGCCACTGCACCCGAGTTACGTACCGCAAAACGCTCGCCTGCAATACCATTGAAATAAGCTTCACCATCCACAGCACCGAACAATACGGTATTGCCGACAATGCTGTTTTCTTCGGCTTGAATCGGTGTTTCTTCGGGAGGACGAATACTGATGCGACCACCTGACAAACCTTTACCCACATAATCATTGCCGATACCAATCAGTTCAATACTGACACCGCGAGCCAACCATGCACCCAAGGATTGACCTGCCGTACCTGTTGCTTTAATAGTAATGCAGTCTTCGGGTAAACCTTGATGACCGTATTTCTTGGCAACCTTACCCGATAACATCGTACCGAAACTACGATCGACATTGCAAATCGGTGTTTCAATCATCACAGGTGTTTTATTTTCAAGGGCGGGTTCAGCTTGTGCAATGAGCTTGTTATCAATCAAGGCATCCAAACCATGATCTTGGGTTTGGCTATGATGTTTTGTGCCTTCGGCTTCAACTTGATGGAAAATAGGCGTTAAATCTATGCCCTGCGATTTCCAATGACGCATGGCATCATCTGTATCCAACATATCCACACGACCAATCATCTCATCAAAGGTTTTGAAACCCAATTCTGCCATGATTTCACGGGTTTCTTCAGCCACATACATGAAGTAATTGACCACATCTTCAGGTTTACCCACAAATTTCTTGCGCAGTTCAGGATCTTGGGTGGCAACGCCCACAGGACACGTATTCAAATGGCACTTACGCATCATGATGCAACCTTCTGCAATCAAGGCAATGGTACCAAATGCCACTTCATCCGCGCCAAGCAATGCAGCAATCGCCACATCACGGCCTGTACGCATTTGACCATCGGCTTGTAAGCGTGTGCGACTACGCAAACGGTTGAGCAATAAGGTTTGTTGCGTTTCAGCCAAACCCACTTCCCAACAACTGCCTGCATATTTAATGGAGGTAATCGGTGATGCACCTGTACCACCATCATGCCCCGCAATCACCACATGATCCGCATGGGCTTTGACCACACCAGCAGCCACCGTTCCCACACCAATTTCAGATACCAATTTCACCGAAATATCAGCCGCAGTATTGGTATTTTTCAAATCGAAAATAAGCTGGGCCAAATCTTCAATGGAATAAATATCATGATGCGGTGGTGGTGAAATTAAACCCACACCTGGGGTGGAGTGACGCACTTTACCAATGCGTTGATCCACCTTATGCCCTGGTAATTGTCCACCTTCACCTGGCTTTGCACCCTGTGCCATTTTAATTTGAATTTGATCGGCATTGGCTAGATATTCTGCCGTCACACCAAAACGCCCCGATGCGACTTGTTTAATCGCCGAGCGCATGGAATCGCCATTTGGCAATGGCTTAAAGCGAGCGACTTCTTCACCACCTTCACC
>JAUZQO010000055.1 GCA_030950925.1 Mariprofundaceae bacterium | reverse complement strand
CTCTCATTAGAGCTTTTGGCCAGCGAAGTCTTTGGTATAAATGATGTCTGTAATGTAGCCACGGTTTATGCAAAATTTAAAATATTATGTTCTTTGAAAAAAAAATTCACCATTATTAAAAGAATATTTAGATAAATACTATAATAAATTAATTTGAGATTTAAAAATTATATTAGATTCCCCTTCCTTTAGTATTAAAGGTAAGGGGGTAGGGGATGGATTATTAGAAGATTTACTTTCTAACAAAGAAAATAGAGAATTTATATTAAATCCAGATATATCATCTCTTATAAATTCAATTAGTATGGAAATAAATTCCCCTTCCTTTAGACTTAAAGGTAAGGGGTTAGGGGATGGATTAATAAAAAGTATAAAAAAAGTAGAAAAAGAAATAAATATATTTTTATTAGAATGAATAGCTAGTAAAAAATTAATACAAAATAAGTGAAAATATATAGCTTGAACAAGTATTAGGTTATGACTTAATGATAATAATCCATATAATCAATTCGAAGCTCATCCAGATCATAAATATAATTGATGAGTTTTATGATGGTGAGATTCTTCAGAAAAAGAATGGTTAAAAACATATACTAAATCTTTTAATATATTAAAAGATTTAGATGAATGAATTTATGATGAGCTTAATCAAATAATAAAAAAAATAGTACCACTTGGTACTTCAAAAGGTTTACATAATTCTGCTAGTTATAAAGAATGCATTGGGCATTTATATATGTGATTTACAATAGATTCAAGTAGGCCAGAAATAAATAATTTAGAGGCAATAATACATGAATCATCACATAATAAATTAAATTTAATTATGCAATTTGATCCTATAGTTTTAAATACAAAAGAAGAAAAATATTATTCAGCTATTATACCAGATGCTAGACATATTAATTGATTATTTTTATGATATCATGCATTTGCGCCAACTATGTATATGCTTATGAAAGCTTATAAAGGGTGATTATTGTGAGATGATATACATTGGCTTGAAAAAATAGTTTTATATTATATGAAGACTAAATTTCTTCAAAAAGTTATTAAAAAGTATGCAAAATTAACTACTCTTTGAAAAGAGATAAGTGAAGAAATAGATTATGTTATATCTGAAATGGATATATTATTTAAAGAAATTAATCCAGATAAAGATATAATTATTAGGGCAAAGCAAAGACAAATAGAACATTTTAAAGAAGTAAATAATAATTATTCATATTTGCAATACTAGAAATTTGCAAAAAACAATAAAATATGATGTAATAATAAGGAATAAATTTATTTCTTATTATTTTTTTATGAGAAAATCATTACTTTTTATATTAATTTTATTATTTTTTTGAATAAATAGTAGTAATGCTGGTTGGTATCCTGCTCCTAGTAAATATTATGGATTAGGTAATACTGCATGTACTTGAGATGGGCTTTGAGGTGGGTATGATAGTACGGCAGCACTTGCTTGACCAGTTAATTTATTTGCACCAGCTTCATGATGGATGAATTGTTCTTATTGGGATTGAATAAAACCTGTTACAACATTTACTCCTTCTGTAACAGCATGGACTAATTGAAATGTTACTTTAACTGTAGGTTGTAGTGATGCATGATGAAGTTGATGTAATCCCGCTTATCAATATGTATATAATAATGGTTGATGGGTTTTATGAAGTACATTAACGGTATCTTCTAATGGATGGTATGCTGGACTTAATTATGATAAAGCATGGAATTCGAGTTTTTTATGATATACTGTTTCAAATATAGATAAGATAGCACCAACAGTAAGTAATAATTATTCATTTAATAATGTATGGAAAAATTTATGATCACAAACAATAACATTATTTTCATCAGATACATGATGATCATGAGTAAAAACAACAAAATGGTGTACATGAGCATGATGTACTCCATCAATAGTATGAACAAGTATAATAAAATCAGCACCATATAATAATACAATAAGATATCAGACATGGGATAATGCATGAAATTCAAGTACTATATGATCATTTATAGTAAAATTAGATACTGTTTTACCAAGTGTAACACTTACTCCTTCTACAAGAGCATGGACTAATTGAAATGTTACTTTAACTGTATCATGTACTGATACGTGATGAAGTTGATGCTATAATGCTGCTCCATATATATGGAAATGAAATTGGTTACTTACTTCTAGGAGAGTTATATCTTCTAATGGTATAACTTATTGATATTATCGAGACTTAGCATGGAATGCTAAACAAATTTCATATACTATAACAAATATAGATAAGATTTCACCAACTTGAAGTGTATCATATTCACCAGCTGGATGGACAAATTGATGAGTTACCGTAACAGTAAGCTGTAGTGATACATTAAGTTGATGTAAACAAGCAACATATTCAAAAACAGTATATGTAAATTGAGTATGAAGTATATCTATATCAGATAGGGTATGAAATATTAGTAATATAGGTTTTAATGTAACAAATATAGATAAGATAGCACCAACAGTAAGTAATAATTATTCATTTAATAATGTATGGAAAAGTTTATGATCACAAACAATAACATTAACACCATCAGATATATGATGATCATGAATACAAACAACAAAAT
>JAUZQO010000054.1 GCA_030950925.1 Mariprofundaceae bacterium | reverse complement strand
AACAGACACATGAAGTTGATTTGCCACCTCATCAAGTGACATGCCTGATTTCTCAATATTATCAAATAGTAATTGTTGGCTCATTGATAGCATCCTATACAATATACTTTTTTTGTCATTGATACATACAGCTAACGACCTAATTGAGGGGCTGGAGCGAAGCGCAAGTCCCACTCGAATTTTTTGTTATATGCCTAATCCTCAATATCACGTTCCACCGTAATCTTATGAGTACCATCGTTATCAGGCATACTTTTATCTTCAGCAGTCGAAATTTCTGTTGTAATCCACATGCTGTTCGGATGTTCTGGATGATAGGTCTCTCTTACCTCAAGACCAGCTTCGGACAGTGCTATTTTGTCTTTCTTATAAATATGCCCATCTTTTGTTAAGCGAACAGCTTTAAGCTCTTTTTCAATGTTATCGACGTGCCTTTTCTCGGTCTCTTGTAGTTCTTTATAAACCTCATCTCCATTTAGGTCTGTATGGCACTGGGTCAGTTGAGTTTGAAAGGGTTTAAATTCAACTGACCCAGTGCCGAAAATTAAAAGTAATTATCAAACGAACGCTTAGACAATATGGCTATCCACCTGATATGCAAAAACTGGCGACGGAAACGATATTAAAACAGGCTGAACTTATTGCAAATGAGATCACAGTTGCAGGCTAGGAGCGATTCAAGTATAAAACCACCGTCATTCCAGAGTGCTTGTGTCTGGAATCTATTGATAGACCCTCGACACAAGCACTCGAGGGTGACGAAAACATAATACCTATTTAATACTTAAACGACTATAGGAGCGATAACAAAGGCTTCGCGCTGCACTTTTATTTTGCCAGTGATACGAGACCTGATAAACGACCTCAATCAAGTCCATAATATGTAGTATTCGCAGGTATATCATATCTCACCACAGCATTGGCGGCAATGATGGCTGCTTTGCCGATATGTACGCCTGGAAAAATTTTAGCGCCACCACCGATCCAAACATCATCATCAATATGCACAGGCTTGGCAAAACACACGCCCTTTCGCCGTTCCTCCGTATCTTTGGGGTGATTGACCGTATAAATATGCACATTGGGAGCAAACAAGACATGATTGCCGATATAAATGGGCGCAGCATCGAGTAAGACACAATGAAAATTTGCATAAAAATGCTCACCCACATGAATATTTACACCGTAATCACATTGAAACCCTGATTCCAACACGGCACTACCACATACTGCAAACAAGCGTTTGATATGTTTCATATTACCTTGGCTAGGGTGTTGATTGAATTTGGCACAAGCCATCCGCGCATACGCTCTCAGATCGCGCAGTTCAGTCTCCAGAGCCTGATAATTTTTACCTGACACCATTTTTTCGAATTCAGTCATACAACGATGTCATGCCCTTCTTGCTCGGAAAGTTTTCCACAGGCTTAACCTCACCCTTAAAACTTAAATCCGATAAAAAAAGGCTGGCATATAGCCAGCCTTCGTTATCAGAATGATATAGCAGCGAACTAAGCTGCTGTGCGTTCCATTTGTTTGGTCATCAATTGAATCATACCCATGTCTACAAGAGAAGGGTTATGTTGATCCTCACGTTTTAAGTAAAAACTAGAACCATTACGATGGGTTAATGTTGTGTTTTGACGAGCTTGATGACCAAATTTTATTTCAACTGCATCAAGATATTGTTTGATTGTATTTTGAACGACCATGTCGGCTCCTTTGACTTGAGATAGGCGAACTATGGGTATCAAAAATGACACAGATATGATAAAACAATGAAAGTTTTTTTAGTCATACAATGATCACAAAGAATAAAAAGAATAAAAACATGAAAGGAAAAAATATGAAACTAATCATTAAGTACCTATTGTATACCCTATGGCTACTCTGTTCACCTCATTTATGGGCAAGTGAAATAAAGGACAATGATTTGATTTATGCCGAGAATGAAGCTTGGCAAGATAGCAACTTTTGGGAAGGTGCTTTGGGCGGTTTACTGTTTCACGAACTGGGACATGTGGTGCTTGGCATGAGCTATAGTGGCAATCCACACCTTAGCAATGGAAGCATCATTTATCCCAGCAGTCATTTCTCACCCAAAGCCTCTATGCGTGTTTCTTCGGCGGGATTTCAGGCTCAGTGGTTGCTCACTGAACTATCTTTCTCAGCATTAAAAAACAATGATGGTGGATTGTACACCCGTTACTATCAAGGTGCGATTGCCATGCACTTGGCTATTTCAACGGCTTACTTGTTGCGCTTAAAAGATATGCCCACAAGTGATATTTATGCAGCCTCCAATACCTCATATATTTCTCGTGATACCTTGGCTTGGGCAATATTTTTACCAGCCGCTTTGGATGCTTATCGCTTGATGGGTGATGGTGTTCCTGATTGGGTCGCCCATGTTTCACTGGGAATCAAGGCGACAGAAGTGGGTTATATTTGGCAGTTTTAATTTTTTTGAATTTTAGGGGTTGAATTTTACTCATTGGGTCTGCATATATGCTTTCACCATATCAACATCGAAGGAGATACAACGATGGCTACTAAGATCCGTCCTTTACATGATCGTGTAATCGTTCGTCGCTTAGACGAAGAAGAAAAATCTGCTGGCGGCATTATTATCCCTGATTCTGCCAAAGAAAAACCTGTGCAAGGCGAAGTGATTGCAACGGGCAAAGGTAAAATTTTAGACAATGGCGACATTCGTGCATTGGATGTTCAAGAAGGCGATATTGTTATTTTCTCAACCTATGCTGGCACTGAAATCAAGTTGGATGGCGAAACATTCTTGATGATGCGTGAAGACGACATCCTCGGCGTTATTTCAAAATAAACTCAAAACATTAGGAGATTGAACATGGCTAAAGAGATTAAATTTGGTGAAGACGCACGCGCAAAGATGATGAGCGGTGTCAACCAATTAGCAGACGCAGTAAAAGTAACCTTAGGCCCTAAAGGTCGTAATGTTGTATTGGATAAATCTTGGGGCGCACCAACCATCACCAAAGATGGTGTATCTGTGGCTAAAGAAATCGAACTTGCAGACAAGTTTGAAAATATGGGCGCACAGATGGTCAAGGAAGTGGCCTCTAAAACTGCGGATATCGCAGGTGATGGCACCACAACTGCAACAGTATTGGCGCAAGCGATTGCCAAAGAAGGCAACAAAGCCGTTGCTGCTGGTATGAATCCTATGGACTTGCAACGCGGTATCGATAAAGCTGTTGTAGCTCTAACCAAAGAATTGGCAAAATTATCCAACCCAGTGAAAAACCAAGAAGAAATCGCACAAGTAGGCACTATTTCTGCCAATGGCGATGCTGAAATTGGTAAAATCATTGCGGATGCGATGGAGAAAGTCGGTCAAGAAGGCGTGATCACTGTGGAAGAAGCCAAAGGCTTGGAAACAGAGCTGGATGTGGTTGAAGGCATGCAGTTTGATCGTGGTTATTTGTCTCCTTACTTTGTGACCAATGCAGATCGCATGGAAGCTGAGTTAAAAGACGCTTACATTTTGTTCTTTGAAAAGAAAATCTCCAACATGCGTGATCTTCTTCCAGTATTGGAAGCAGTGGCGCGTTCAGGCAAGCCATTGTTGATTGTTGCAGAGGATATTGAAGGCGAAGCATTGGCAACCTTGGTTGTGAATAAAATGCGTGGCGTGATGAATGTTGCAGCAGTGAAAGCACCAGGTTTTGGTGATCGCCGCAAAGCAATGATGGAAGACATGGCGATTTTGACCCATGGTAAAGTGATTTCCGAAGATTTAGGCTTGAAATTGGAAAATGTTACAGTTGAAGATTTGGGTCAAGCTGGCACGGTTCAAATTACCAAAGATGTCACGGTGATTGTTGATGGTGCGGGTGATAAGGCTGAGATTGAAGCCCGCGTTGCATTGATTCGCAAGCAGGCTGATGAATCAACATCTGATTACGACAAAGAAAAATTGCAAGAACGCTTGGCTAAGTTAGCTGGCGGTGTTGCAGTGATTAAAGTTGGCGCAGCCACTGAAGTTGCCATGAAAGAGAAGAAAGACCGTGTGGATGATGCATTGCATGCAACCCGTGCTGCGGTTGAAGAAGGTATTGTAGCGGGTGGTGGTGTTGCCTTGATTCGTGCAAGCAAAGCATTGGATGGCTTGGAAGCTGCAAACAGCGATCAAGAAGCGGGTATCAACATCGTTCGTACTGCGGTTGAAGCACCTTTGCGTCAAATCGTTTCTAATGGCGGCGGCGAAGCTTCTGTGGTTGTGAATGAAGTATCCAAATCTGATGATGCAAACTTCGGCTACAATGCTGGCACGGAAGAGTATGGTGATTTGGTTGCGATGGGTGTGATTGACCCAACCAAAGTAACGCGTACAGCGTTGCAACATGCAGCTTCGATTGCTGGTCTATTGATCACCACGGAAGCCATGATTGCAGACATTCCAGAACCAGCTGGCGCAGCTCCTGCAGCACCAGATATGGGCGGCATGGGTGGAATGGGCGGAATGATGTAATCTACCCCTACACGTTCCAGTAGGTGTCAATGAAGCCTGTAAACCTAGTGTTTGCAGGCTTTTTTGTTGTCTTGGTGTGTCATCGCCTGCTATCGTGTGGCAATAAAGACCGCCACGAATGGCGGCTAATCGGGCGGCTTTGTATGAAGTTAAAAGCGTTGTTGGCTACACAGTGGCAAATCAACAGGGCGACGGATTGAGGGCGAAAGCATTCAAGCAACACATCAAGCGGCTTAAACTATTGGGGGCAATTATGGTTCAAGGTTAAACATCGTTGATGGCTTACTCGATAAAAAATCGACTATGCCACTGTCAAAGGCTGCACTTGCTCATGCAGAGCATCGCGCTTTTGATTGGCTTGTGCCAAGTCATAAGCAGTTTGTAGTTTAAGCCAATGGGTGGCGGATGGTTTGCCAAGTGCAAGTTCGAGACGCACTGCTATTTCAGGTGTAACAGCACCATTGCCATTGCACACCTTCGACAATGTTTTACGACTAATGCCAAGCTTGCTTGCCGCATCGGTCATGCTGATGCCAAGTGGTTCAAGCACATCATAGCGCAATATTTCACCTATATGGGAAGGGTTAAGCATCGTCATAGCATCACCTCCTTAGTGATAATCTTCATAGTTAATCAACTCAATATCATCACCGACAAAGCGAAAGGTGATCCGCCAGTTAGCTTGCACAGTGATAGACCACACGCCTTTATGAGAACCTTTAAGGTCATGCAGGCGATAGGCTGGCAAGTCCAAGTCGTCCGAACAACTTGCTACATCAAGGTTAGAAAGAATACGGCGCAATTTATCCGCATGTTTGGCTTGAATGCCTCCCTTGCTTCCAGTGATATAAAACTTCTCAAGTCCTTTGTGGATAAAATCAAGTATTATATTGCTAAGTGTAACCTTTAAGGTTACAGCTTAACACTCACAAGCTTTCGCCATTCAAATGCAACAGCTTATAATTTACTGACTAAAGCGAATAGCGACCCCATACCGCGCCCAAAGCTTGGCAAGAATTCCAGCAAAAGTGAAAAAGTAGCAATACAATTTTTTTGTGGCGGTTAACCGGACGGTTTTTTCAATAGTTGAAAATACAGCTCTATATTTATCAACATTTAACACCCTGAATGGGCGGAATGATGTGATCATTACCTACGGGTAATGTTAAGCATCGCTTAGCTTTTGAAAGGAGACTTCTTCGTAAGTCACCTTTTTTATTGAGCTAAGATTCAGTGATGCAAGCAAAAACTTCCGTCATTCTTGAAGGCTTTTATCGAGCATTTCAAGGGTGATGCTAGCGTCTGCGCCGTTCTTTTCGCGTATGTTGTGTGCGAAAATGATGTGTAGGATGTTTTTTCTGTTGTCTGGATGACGGGTGTGTCGCTTTTCCTTTTGCAATGCCATCAGGTACAAGGCAATGCTCACCGTTACCAATCAAATCACTGCGCCCCATCTCTTTTAAGGCGGCGCGTAGCATCGCCCAATTATCAGGATCGTGATAACGCAAAAAAGCCTTGTGTAAATCCCGTTGTTTTTTACGCCTTGGGATAAAGACTTTCTCCGCATACTTACCTTGGATTCGACTAATTTTTTTCAAGGGGTTACGCCCCGAACGATACATGGCAGAGGCGGTGGACATCGGTGAGGGTAAAAAAGCCTGCACTTGATCGGCTTTATAAGCGTTTTTCTTGAGCCACAAGGCAAGATTGAGCATATCTTTATCGGTTGTACCAGGGTGAGCAGCAATAAAGTAGGGAATCAAATACTGTTTTTTACCCGCCTCTTTGGAGAATTTTTCAAAAAGTTTTTTGAACGCATCATACGTACCAATACCAGGTTTCATCATCTTATCGAGCGGTGCGCCTTCGGTGTGTTCTGGCGCAATTTTTAAGTAACCGCCGACATGGTGGGTGACCAATTCTTTGATATAGGCGGGTGATTTCACTGCCAAATCATAACGCAAACCCGAAGCAATAAAGATACGTTTAATGCCTTTTAGGTGACGTGCTTTGCGATATAACGCAATCAATGGGTCATGGTCTGTGTTGAGGTTTTGGCAAATATCAGGAAACACGCATGAAGGTTTACGGCATGCCGCTTCAATATCGGCTGATTTACATTTCAAACGGTACATATTGGCAGTCGGACCACCCAAATCGGAGATATTGCCTGTAAATTTGGGCGTTTTATCACGAATTTCTTCAATTTCTCGTAGAATGGATGTTTGTGAGCGGCTTTGAATGATGCGCCCTTCATGTTCAGTAATCGAACAAAAGGTGCAGCCACCAAAACATCCACGCATAATATTGACCGATGTTTTAATCATTTCATAAGCAGGAATACGTGTTGCTTTGGCTTGAATATCACCATAACCGATATAGGGAAGACGTGAATAGGGTAAATCAAATACCCCGTCCAATTCGACTGTGCTCAGTGGAATGGCAGGCGGATTGATCCATACCTCACGCCCACCATGCTTTTGAATCAAGGCTCTTGCATTGCCAGGGTTGGTTTCCAAATGCAGCAAGCGCGAGGCATGGGCATAAAGCACTTCATCGTTTGCCACGGCTTCATAACTGGGCAAGCGAATAACGGTATGGGCGCGTTTTTCAGATATATCCAAGATTGAAATAGCGGGAGCTTGCTCACGTTCACGGTAGGCAGCTTTATCATCGCAGGGCATATTTTGTTGCATCTGATAAGGATTGGGGTGTTCAATGGTGGCATAGGGTGTATCGACTTCGGTTGAATCCATTTCAATCCAGCCAGCAGGCACGCCTTGACGCATCACCGCTGTACCACGAATATGAAGCATATCCTTGATGGATTCTCCTGCTGCCAAACGGTGCATGATTTCAACAATTTGACGTTCACCATTGCCATAAACCAATATATCTGCTTTTGAATCCATCAACACGGCGTGTCGCACTTTATCTGACCAATAATCATAATGAGCAATGCGCCGTAAGCTGGCCTCAATACCGCCAATAATAACGGGGACGCCTTTAAAGGCTTCACGGCAGCGTTGGGCATAGACCGTCACCGCGCGATCAGGGCGTTTTCCACCCACATCGCCCACAGTATAGGCATCATCGGAGCGAATGCGGCGTTCTGATGTATAACGATTGACCATCGAATCCATATTACCCGATGTCACACCCCAACAAATATTGGGTTTCCCCAAGGCGCGAAAGTCATCCGCAGATTTCCAATCAGGCTGAGCAATGATGCCGACACGAAAACCTTGGGCTTCCAAAACGCGCCCAATCACTGCCATGCCAAAGCTGGGTAAATCCACATAGGCATCGCCTGTCACCAAAACCATATCGCAACTATCCCAGCCCAAAGCTTCCATTTCAGCGCGGTTTGTTGGCAGTTGCATGGCAATATGCGATCTTCTCCCTTGGTATTTGGCATAGGAAAAAAGTGCTTTGGTCTGAGATGATGTTGTCATTTAGTCGTCTTCATGCTCACTGCGGCGATAGCCTTGTTCACCATCATCGCTTTCTTGGCTGTAATGCCGTTGATTTGAACGCTGTTCAACATATTGGCGAGAAGGACTTGTCCGTCGTTGCGGTGCAGCTTGTCGTTGGTTTTGCTGTAAAAAAACACCTGTCGCAGCTCCCAATATGCCACCAATGACTGCACCTTTTCCTGCATCACCTGTGCTTGAGCCAATCACTGCACCAGCGGTTGCCCCAACAGCACCACCACGCATGGCAGCACGATCTTGTTGTGTGGTGACGCAACCAGCCAAGCCCGAGATAAAGCATAAGATCAACACTATTTTTTTCATATCACTACCCCTTTTATTTATTTCATTTCCCATGAAGAGTGCGCAATCCTTGGATATTTATGGATAAACAACAACTAGGAGTATTATGTCATCATCTTTTACACAAGAAACTATTCTCCCCCATCATCCCATGGTGATTTCTCATGAGATGCCTGATGCACAAAGTGTTGCTTTGGGTATTTTTATTGATGTTGGAAGCCGTGATGAATTGCCGCATCAAGCAGGTATCGCGCACGCTTTGGAACACATGCTATTCAAAGGCACACAAAAATTGGATGTCCATGCGCTTTCTGAAACATTGGATCAGCTCGGCGGACATGCCAATGCCTTTACTTCCCGTGAACGTACCTGTTTTCACACCCAAGTATTGCATGAAGATGCAACGCAAGCTTTGCAATTATTGATGGATATGGTGCTTGAACCTGCTTTACCCGAAGATGAATGGCAGCGGGAGCGAGAGGTCATTTTCTCTGAAATGGGTATGGTCGAAGATAATCCTGATGAGTGGTTTTATGAGCAACACATTCAAGCAGTCTATGCCAAACAACAAGTGGGCAAGCCCACCCTTGGTACACGTGAAATTCTAGCCGATTTATCCAGCCACGATTTGCGTCAATATTTGGAAAGCAACTACCGCCCACCACAAGTGCTGATCGCAGTATCTGGGCATATTCAACACGATGATGTATGGGATCCTGTCCAACAACGCGCATGGGGGCAATCAACCCCAAGCAAAGAACGAACCCCACCGATATTTCATGCGGGTAAACAGTTTTTAGAGCGAGATATGGAGCAGGTTCAAGTGGTGGCTAGTTTACCTTGTATTTCAGTGGCATCGGATGAACGCCCATTGGCTTGGCTTGCCAATCAAATGTTGGGGGGCGGCATGAGTTCGCTGTTGTTTCGTGAAATTCGTGAACGCCGTGGTTTGGCATACAGTGTGTCATCCCATTTATCACCGTTGCAAGATGCAGGTTTATGGAGTGTCAGTTGTGATACACATCCGAATATGGTGGCTGAATGTATCACCTTATTAAAAGAGAATATGCAATATTTTTCAAAGCATATTGATGCCCCCCTTTTGGCGCGTGCAAAGCGTCAAATGGAAGTACAATTTCGCATGGGCATGGATTCGATTGAAGGCAATATGATGTATTTGGGTAACCGTTTGGATGAACCCTGCTTACATTCTCAACAACAATGGATTGAAGGCATTCAAGCAGTGACGCTGGATGAGATTCAGGCTTGGAGTCAACGCTATCTTGATGGCGAGGTGATGTGGAGTGTGGCGGGCGGCGAGGCTGCCTTGTCTTCTGCGCAAAGCATCCTATAGCTTGCCGCCATGTTTTCTATGATTCGTAACGATATTCGCACTGTTTTTGATCGAGATCCTGCTGCACGTTCGGCTTGGGAAGTATTGACCTGTTACCCTGGCTTGCATGCCATTTGGATGTATCGCATCGCCCATATTTTCTGGACGCATGGTTTTTGCTGGTGTGGTCGTTGGATTTCTCATCTGGCGCGCTGGTTAACAGGCATTGAAATTCATCCTGGTGCCACCATTGGTAAAGGTTTTTTCATTGATCATGGCATGGGCGTGGTGATTGGTGAAACCACTGAAATTGGCAACGATGTCACCCTTTATCATGGTGTGACCTTGGGTGGCACAACATGGCGCAAAGAAAAACGTCACCCCACCTTAGAAGATGGGGTGATTGTGGGTACAGGGGCCAAAGTTTTGGGCGCGATTACCATTGGCGCACAATCACGCATTGGTGCGAATTCGGTGGTATTGAAAGATGTGCCTGAACATGCCACAGTGATTGGCATTCCTGGTACGATTGTAGGGAAAAATGAACCTGTGATTGAAAATGGTCGCATCAATTTAAACCATCATCAAATGCCTGACCCTGTAGCCAAAGTTTTGGCACATCTATTGACCTTGATGGATGATATCAATGAACGGATTGACACTTTTCACCCTGACGAGCAAGCCAATAACCCACATGATGCACAAGTGAAGCGTGATATGTCCAAAGAGCATCAAAAACTTGAAGATTTTTTGGATGGTAACGGTATTTAGCCAACATGCGGCTTTTGCTTGCAACACTTTGCATCGCCAGCACCCTCTTGCTTGAAGCTTGGTATGAACACCTGTTGCAAATCGTTTTTCTCATCGTTGTGATCTTTGTTTTAGCTGTCGATAAACAAGTAGCTCTGCGCCTGTGTTGGCGAAATTGGCAGTTGTTGCGTTGGATTTTGATTCCAACGCTGGTATTACATGCCATCTTCACCCCTGGCGCATTGATTTTCCCTCAATTTTTTATACCCATCAGCCAAGAAGGTTTGCAGTTGGGGGGGAGCTTAGCACTGCATTGGGCTGCTATTTTTACACTTGCCATGCTTTTGGGGCGTTTATTTCCGATTGAACGCTGGATTCAGGGGGTATCCCATTACCCGCGTCTGCATCATATATTGTACCCTTATCTTTGCCTTTTTCCACGCATGAATCTTTTGGTTCGCGCACTGATTCGTCGTCATTATCGCTGTTGGAATGACTTACCTTGGACGCAACCCATACAAAAGTTGTCACAATTACCGCCTCATCTTTTAAGTCTTTTATTGCAGATGAAACAACACTCACAGCGTTGTGCCAAACATGTTTGGGAACATTGGGAACAGACATATCAGCCCTTACTTATCAAGCCTGATGGCATCCAACAACACTACTTACCGCACAGCATGACCATCATGCTGGCATGGATTGCTATCGACATCGGAGTTTTTCATTGAACACAGAAGCCACACAACGCATTGCCATGGTCGTCGAATTTGATGGTCGTTTTTATCATGGTTGGCAAAAGCAAGACAATGCCACATCCGCCCAAGCGACCTTGGAAACAGCCTTACAAAACTTAGAAGCTCGCCCGATTAAAACCATTTGTGCAGGACGTACCGATAGTGGGGTGCATGCTGAAGCCATGTTGGTGCATGCCGATGTATCGCAAGCACGCTGGCAACGGTCTGCCCGTGCTTATACCCAAGGCATCAACCATCAAATCAAAGAAGGTTTGGCGGTGACAGGTGTCTTGCCTGTTGAAGATGATTTTCATGCGCGTTTTTCATGTATTGAACGCAGTTATCGTTATCAAATTTGGAATCGAACCACGCCATCCGTGCTAGCACCTTGGCGACATTGGTGGATGCCTCGCCCCATCAATCTTGAAGCCATGCAGGAAGCAGCTCAGTATTTATTAGGTACGCATGATTTTACATCTTTTCGTGCCTCTCACTGCCAAGCACACACAGCCATTCGTACCATCAATCATATTGATATGGTTCGCCAAGGTTGGGAAATACATATCAATATTTCAGCCAATGCTTTTTTATATCATATGGTACGCAATATTATGGGTAACTTGATTCAAGTTGGTATTGGGCGTTGGTCACCTCAGCAACTTGCAGGCATTCTAGCAGCCCAAGATCGTAAGCAAGCCGCTGCAACTGCGCCTGCACGCGGGCTTTATTTCACCAATGCGCGTTATCCTAATTTTTCATCGAAAGATTGGGTGGGGAAAGAGTGGAAGGGTGTGAGTCCCTCAAGTGTGGCTGACACTAACACTCCATCGTAAGTGGACTTATTGTATTGAAGTGATGTAAATCATATTTGGCTAGCATCATTGGTCATAAATTTATGGGTATAGGTCTTTCCATGATCTTTGTGGTAGTGTTATCATTTCTGGTATATAAATTTGGTCGATAAGAATCATGAAAACAAAGATGATTTGAGTATCATTATCAGCTTCAATCTCGTTGAGAAGAAATTGCATGTCTTTGACATGATATGGGTCTCCCTTTTTTTCACCCCAAGCACGATATCGACACCATTTATCAAGCTTTCTTTGTTTGTGTTCTAAATCTGACTCTCCAGGTAAGAACTGTGCTAATTTATTTTTGCTAAAATTGTATTTTTGCATCAAATATCGGATAAATAGGTCAAAAGGTCGATAGTCCTGTAGAATGTACCTAGTTAGTTTTCTTTCAAGTTGTGCCTGCTTTTTCAGGCGTCCACTTTCAGCGTGAGAAAGACCGAAAAGCGGAGAGATATAGTCGGATAGAAGCGCTATTTTTTGTGGGTGCTGTACGCTAACCACCTTTTTATTATTATGGATGTATTCACTTTGAAAAACACCTGCAAGTATACCAATGGTGGTTAGGCGAAAGTATATTAATATAGGGGCTGTCCCAGATAACTAGAAATAGTTACAGTGAGGGACAGCATGAGGAAGAGTCGATTAAGTCATTCAAAACAGCTACGGTTGATGGAGCATTTTGTAGCAGGAAGCACAGCTAGATGTGCTTCTGAATTGGTGGGTG
>JAUZQO010000053.1 GCA_030950925.1 Mariprofundaceae bacterium | reverse complement strand
TATGAACTTATGCTGGTGATGGAAAAAGGGCATGTGCAGGCGGTGAACCAGATGGTGCCACAAACAAGAGGGCGCGTTCATCTGTTGGGCAAATGGAATCAGAATGAAGAAATTCCTGATCCTTATCAAAAATCAAAAGCGCACTTTGTTGCAGCGTTATCAGCCATTGAAAGAAATATTCAGTTATGGGGAAAATATTTGTGATGATACAGAAATATGCGGTAAAAGTATGGCTGGGTTCACTGTTGATGCTATTAAATGCTTGTGTTTGGGCTCCTGGTCAGCATATGGATACAGGAAGTTTTCATGAAAAAACTGCCAATCTGAATGATTTTAGAGAAGGCGTGATGATTCAGCCGATCAATGGTGCTTTGGTTGCCAAAAAAATATCTGAGGAAGATAAGCGTAAGCCTGTTCTTCCGAAAGTTTTGACATCAGATGTAAGTGCTTATCATTATGAGATTGAGCCGCAAGATGTGTTGAAAATTACAGTCTGGGATCACCCTGAATTAACATCGCCCAGTGGTACATTCCAATCCAATACAGGAAACTTGGTCTATGCAGATGGCAGTATTTTTTACCCTTATGTGGGTGTGATGCATGTCGCAGGAAAAACCATGGCGCAAGTACGAAAAGTGTTGATGCGTCAATTGGGTAAATTTATTGAAAACCCTCAACTATCTGTTGAGGTTCAAACATTTCGCAGTCAATATGCTTACATTACAGGGCAAGTGAACAAAGCGGGGCAAGTGGCGCTCACAGACAGCCCTTTGACGGTCATGCGTATTATTTCTCAAGCTGGAGGTGTATTGCCAACAGCAGACCTTCGTCATGCAACGTTGTTACGTGATGGAAAAATTTATACCTTGGATTTATTTTCTCTGTATGAACGTGGGCAAGCGGATTTAAATATTCTTTTGAAACATGGGGATATTTTAAATATTCCAGATAACCAACTGAATAAAGTATTTGTCATGGGTGCGGTCGGAAAAGCCAGTACATTATTTATTCAGAATGATAAAATGTCTTTGGCTGAATCGCTATCAGATGTGAATGGATTTTCAGGAGCTTCCAATCCTTCTCAGGTTTATGTGATTCGAGGCAAACGAGATAAAGGCGTTATTGCTGCTGATCGTTTTGATGCTTTGGCACAATTGGAAGTGTACCATTTGGATGCGGCTTCTCCTGATGCGCTCATCTTGGCGGATCAGTTTCATCTTCAAGCGCGTGATGTGGTGTATGTATCAACGACGGAATTGCAACGTTTTGCCAGTGTGTTTGGTGATATTAGCCGTGTGATCAATACAACAGCCCAAACACTGATTTTAAAGAAAGCTGCTGGCTTTTAAGGGATATGACTATGCAACAACATCAACAAGTTTCACCTGCTGATTTAAATGAAGAGGATGAAATTGACCTGTTGGAATATCTTGAGGCAGTGCTGGATGCCAAGTGGCTGATTGTTTTGGTAACTTTGGTGATCGGTAGTTTGGCAGGTTTGTATGCTTTATTAGTGATACCCATTTACCAAGGGGATGCTTTGATTCAGGTGGAGAGTAAATCGCCAAGCTTTGGCGGTTCTTCTGGTGATTTCATGGATTTGATGGGGCAAGGCGATGCCTCTGCCAGTACAGAAATGGAAATTATCAAGTCTCGTTTTGTGATGGAAAAGGTCATTCAAAGCTTGCATTTGGATACGATGGCTGAACCCAAATTTTTTCCAAAAATAGGACGCTATTTTTATAGAACGTATCATAAAGAAGGATTTCGAGAGCCTTTATTGGATATGCATTCTTATGCTTGGGGTGGGGAACAGATTAAGTTGGAAAGTTTAGATGTTCCCAGCGATTTATTGGGCGTGAGTTTGCGTATTGTCTATGAAGGTCAACAGCATTTTAAACTCTATGATGATGATGCGCTTTTGTTGAAAGGTATGGTGGGTGTGCTAGCTGAAAATAAGGATGTGGGTGTTCGTATTTTTATCAGTCAATTGAATGCTCGTGCAGGCGTGGAATTTTTGGTGCGTAAAATTCGCATGTTGGATGCTTTATCCATGTATACGGGTGGTTTAGCAATCAGTGAAAAAGGTAAGGGGACAGGTGTCATCTCTCTGACCTTTACCAGTGATAAGCCAGCATTGGCGCAAAGCTTTTTGGACACGGTTGCAAAAGTATATTTAAGACAAAATGTTGAAAGAAAAACAGAGGAAGCTAAACGTTCCTTGAGCTTTTTGAAAAAGCAATTGCCGACAGTACGAAGCCAACTTGAAACGGCTGAAATGCGTATGAATGAATACCGTTTAAAAGCGGGTTCTGTGAATTTAAGTTTAGAAACACAAGGTGTGTTGACACAAGTGGTTGCTTTAGACCAACAATTATCGGAGCTGGACTTAAAGCGTACGGATTTGGCGCAACGGTTTACCAATGTTCACCCCTTAATGAAAGCGTTGGATGAGAAAAGAACGCGTTTATTGAAGGATAAACAAGAGCTAGAGAAAAAAGTGCAATCGCTACCTGAAACAGAACAAAAGATGTTAACACTGATGCGTGATGTGAAGGTAAACACTGAATTGTACACGTTTCTTTTGAATAAAACGCAGGAATTGAAAGTGGTTGAAGCAGGAACAGTCGGCAATGTGCGTATCCTTGATTTTGCGATGTTGCCTTATCAACCTATAAAACCAAAGAAAATGCTTATTTTAGTTTTGGGTTTGGTAATTGGTATGTTTTTGGGTGTTATTTTGGCATTTATTCGTAAAGCCATGCATCAAGGTGTTGAAGATCCCGACATGCTGGAGCAAAAAACAGGTTTATCTGTGTTTGCCAGTATCCCTCACTCTAATTTGCAGGAATCCTTACATAAAAAAATGAAGAATGGGAAAGATGAAGAAAGCTCCCTGCTTGCTTTGGTTGATGATGCTGATTTATCCATTGAAAGTTTGCGAAGTTTAAGAACCAACTTGCATTTTGCCATGATGGAATCATCCAATAACCGAGTCATGCTAACAGGGCCTTCGCCAGGCCTTGGAAAATCGTTTGTATCGGCGAACTTTGGTGCAGTGCTGGCATCTTCAGGGCAAAAGGTATTATTGATTGATGGTGATATGAGGAAGGGGCATTTACATAAGTATTTTAACTTGCAACGCTCCCCTGGTTTATCAGGGTTAATACTTGGTAGTGTCGGTATTGATGATGCCTGTCATCGTACAGACATTGAGAATCTTACTGTGATGCCAACGGGTGTGATGCCGCCAAACCCTGCTGACTTATTATTGAGTGAACAATTTGATGTGGTATTGGATCAACTTTCTGAGCAATTTGATTTGATTTTAATCGATACACCGCCTGTTTTAGCGGTGACAGATGCTGTATTGATTGGACGGCGTGTGGGTGTTTCGTTTATGTTGGTGCGCAGTGGTCATCACCCAATGCAAGAAATTCAACATGCCATCAAACAAGTGAAAAATGCTGGTGTTTCATTATCAGGATTTATTTTCAATGACATTATGCCAAAACGTTCCATCTATCGTTATGGTAACTATAAATATCACTATCAATACAGTTATAAAAAATCAGAGTAAAATGTGATGAGTATAGTTATTCAAATATAAACCTACCGTCATCCCCGAAATCTTTTATCGGGGATCTATTGTTTAAAATAAAAGACCCTCGATACACGTACTCGAGGGTGACAATAGCGTTAATATAGTGTTTTTTTTGAGAGAGGTTTAAGCCATGAGTTCCATGAAAGCAGTAATTTTAGCAGGTGGTTCAGGTAGTCGGCTTTGGCCCATGTCGCGCCAGCAACTTCCCAAACAATTTTTGAAGTTGGGTGGTGAAGAATCATTATTGGCGGCAACGATTTCACGTTTATCCCCCATGATTGAACAAGATGATGTGTGGGTGGTCACCAATGAAGCGCATGCCACGGGCGAAGCATTTTCAGAGCTGGATCATTTGCATACCATTCTTGAGCCATGTGGACGCAATACCGCGCCTGCCATTGCTTTGGCAGCAGCGTTGTTGATGCAAGAGGGCGATGATCCCACGATGTTGGTCTTGCCCGCAGATCATTTGATCCAAGATATTGCATCGTTTCATCAAGCTTTGGAAAAAGCCGAGAAAGAAGCAGAACAAGGTAAGTTGGTGACCTTTGGTATTGTCCCTGAGCATCCTGATACGGGTTTTGGTTATATTCAGGCCGAACAAGCTTCGGGGGATGGTGCTTTAGCGGTGAAACGTTTCACTGAAAAACCCAATTTACCAACTGCCAAAGCCTTTTTGGAAGAAGGTGGATATTTTTGGAATTCGGGCATGTTCGTTTGGAAATCATCCGTCATTTTGACCGAATTAAAACAATATAGTCCTGATATTTATGATGAAGTTCTGGCAATGCAAAAGCTTTGGGGAAGTGGTGAAAACTGGCAAGAAACAGTGCGTCAGCGTTTTCAAAACATGCCATCTATTTCCATTGATTATGCCGTTCTTGAGCCATCGGATGATGTGATGGTTGTGCCTGTGTCCATGGGCTGGTCAGATGTGGGAAGCTGGGATGCGGTGTTTGATATTTCAGAAAAAGATGGTAACAACAATGCGATCCATGGTCGGGTCATGGCGATTGATTGCAAAAATAGTTTGCTGCGTAGCGAATCACGTTTGATTGCGGCGGTGGGTTTGGAAAATATCATTGCTGTGGAAACACCCGATGCGATTTTGCTTTGCCCACGTGGTGAGAGTCAACGTGTGCGTGAGATTGTGGACATGTTGAAATTACAAGATGATGGTACATACCGTGAGCATGTGACGGTAAAACGACCATGGGGTAGTTATACGGTGTTGGAAAGCCTTTCTACAGGCTTTAAGTTGAAGCGAATTGAGGTCAAGCAAGGGGCAAGCTTGAGCTTGCAAAGTCATCAGCACCGTTCTGAACATTGGATTGTGGTGTCGGGCACAGCGACGGTGACACGGGGTGATGAAGTCATGACCGTAACAAAAAATGAAAGCACCTATATTCCGATTGGGGCAAAACACCGCCTGCAAAATAAAGGAAAAATGCCGTTGCAAATGATTGAAGTGCAAGTCGGCGATTATTTGGAAGAAGATGATATTGAGCGTTTTGAAGATATTTATGGACGAAATTAAGATCTGTTGTTTGAAGTTCAATGATTTTTAACTACACTTAAATCTTGAAGATGATTCATGGGAGGTTGCTGATGAAAAACTTTTTGATGGCGATGATGATGGCTTACTTCATGTCGATGGGGGTTGCTTATGCAGGGGATAAAATTGATGTGAATACTGCCACCGCAGTGGAGCTTCAATCGGTGAAGGGTATTGGTGTGAAAACAGCGGCTTCTATTGTTGCATACCGTGAAGCACATGGTGCTTTTGATTCATTGGATGCCATCACTGGGGTGAAAGGCATTGGTGACAAAAAATTAGCGAAGCTACGTGATGCTTTGATGGTTTCTCAGGTGAAAAAAGACTAAGGGTGCTGGGTTCGAGTTGTTCTCACAGCTTAAAATTTTATGCATGTAGTCAACACTCTGTGCTTGTGTCGGTATCTATTTAGACCCCCGACACAAGTCGCGCTGGGTGAGATGGTGAGGATAGTTGGGAATAACAAGACGAGGTAAGCGAGCCAAGTCGAAAACTGCCACCGTAATTGAAGATGATCCGTAGGGGCGACCCTTGTGGTTGCCCTATTTCTACATCACGCCATTGATACAGGGTAGGCACAAAACCTGCCCCTACATCGTAATATTATCTGTTGATAAATTGGTATCGAATCAAATAATCAATGACTTGATCCACACAAGTGCTTAAATCATCTGAGCCAGTATCCACGCAAATCTCTGGGTTTTCAGGCGGTTCATAGGGTGATGAAATGCCAGTAAAATCAGAAATATCACCTGCACGTGCTTTTTTATATAAGCCTTTGACATCTCGGGATTCGCAAATTTCTAAGGCAGTATCACAATGGACTTCAATAAAACGCTCGCCGACAATCTTCCTAACTTTCTCACGGTCTGCGCGAAAAGGAGAGATAAATGCGGTTAAGGTTAAAACACCTGCTTGTACAAATAAGCCAGCGACTTCACCCACACGGCGAATATTTTCAACCCGATCATCATCAGAAAATGTTAAATCAGCACACAAACCGTGGCGTACATTATCGCCATCAATCACAAAGGTGTGCGCTTTCATCGCGTGTAAGCGTTCTTCCACAGCATTAGCAAGGGTTGATTTTCCTGCCCCCGAAAGCCCTGTAAACCATAAGACCGCGCCACAATGCCCATTCAATTGTTCACGCATGGCTTGGCTCACTTTACTCTCGTGCCAGACTACATTGCTACTCTTTTCCTGAGGATTTTTTTGTTGATTTGACATCGTTACCCCTTTTTCCAAGTTGTGCCATGAATCCCATCTTCCAACATAATGCCTTGTACTGCAAGATCATTGCGGATGGCATCAGCGCGTGCAAAATTACGAGATTTTTTGGCAGCAGTACGTTCTGTAATCAATGATTCGATGGCAGAAGTATCATCTTCATCACCCTGAAACCATACTTCAGCATCTTGTTGAACAATAGCCAGTAAAGCTGACATGGCAGAAAAGTGCTGAATATCCAAAGACATATCCATACCATCATTCAAGCCCTTATTGATTCGACGCGAACATTCAAATACTTCGGCTAAGGCTTCGGGCGTATTGAAATCATCATTCAAAGCCACTTGAAAAGCTTGGCTGACCTCAGCTTTATCCATGCTCATATCACCCAAACGACGTTTGGTTTCATACAGCCGATCCAAGGCTGCCTTGGCAGCATCCAAGGCTGCATCGGAAAAATCCAATGGGGAACGGTAATGCGTTCCCAAGATAAACATCCGCAAGACTTCGGGATGATATGTTTCAGTGACTTCACGAATGGTAAAAAAGTTACCCAATGATTTGGACATTTTTTCAGCATTGATATTCACAAAGCCATTGTGCAACCAGTAACGTGCAAAATCACCATCATTGGCAGCACAAGCTTGGGCGATTTCATTTTCATGGTGGGGAAATTTCAAATCCATGCCACCACCATGAATATCAAAGGTCTTACCCAAATGTTCACAACTCATGGCTGAACACTCAATATGCCAACCAGGGCGACCTTCGCCCCAAGGCGATGACCAAGAAGGTTCACCTTCTTTGGCTTGCTTCCACAAGACAAAATCCAATGGATCGCGCTTTTTATCATCGACATCGACACGGCTTCCCGATTCTAAATCATCAATATTTTTCCCCGATAATGTACCATAACCATCAAAGGAACGAACCGAATACAATACATCACCTGAATCCGATACATACGCATAATCACGTTCAATCAAGGCTTCAATCATGGCAATCATCGCAGGCATGTGTGTGGTGGCGCGTGGTTCAAGCGTTGGGCGCAAGCAACCCAAAGCATCCATGTCCTCATGAAAAGCCGCAATCATCTCATCCGTCAGTGTTTGAATATCAATCTTACGTTCGGCAGCACGGGCAATAATTTTATCATCCACATCGGTGAAATTACGCACATAATTCACATCATAACCCAATTGTTTGAGCCAACGGTACACCACATCAAAGACAATCATCACCCGTGCATGACCGACATGACAATGGTCATAAACAGTGACACCACACACATACATGCCCACTTTACCTGCTTGTAATGGCGTGAAAGCCTGCTTTTTACCTGCGAGTGTATTGTAAAGATGTAAATTCATGGCTTTAAAACATTTTGAAGACGATCTTCCACACCTTCTTTACCCAAGAAATTGACGATAGAAGACATGTCAGGACCGTGTAAAGCACCACTCAAAGCAACACGCAACGGCATGAATAATTTCTTACCCTTGCAGCCAGTTTCCTCTTTGACAGCATTCATCCAAGCCTTCCAATCGGTACTATCCATAGTCTGCCAAAGTTGTAATGCCGTGCGATAAAAGCCTTCTTCTGCCCCATTGACAATTGCTTGAGCATCATCATTGAAGGATGCGCTTGCATCGACCAAGTATTGATATTGTAATACATCTTCAGCACGTTCTAGGTTGCCTGCAATCAGGGTGGCAAAATCAAGGTTGGCAGCAGGAAGGTGGACTTGTAACAAAGGCAGTAAGGCAGCCGCACCCAAACGATGCAATAAACGGGTATGCCATCGCCACATTTCATCATTCGACCATTTGACTGAGGATGTCGATATATGTTCGGCATCAAATGCCGCCAATAAAGCCGCAATATCCAAAGCATCATCGGCAATATTGGGGTGTCCAAGACGTGTCATGGCTTGCAACAAGGCT
Source organism: Mariprofundaceae bacterium (assembly GCA_030950925.1). Lineage (GTDB taxonomy): Bacteria > Pseudomonadota > Zetaproteobacteria > Mariprofundales > Mariprofundaceae. Next base: position 13,117 of record JAUZQO010000053.1, on the reverse strand, counting down.
TCAGGAATCAAGCCCGATTCACGCAGTTCTTTCACCGAATGGCTGCCTGTACGTTTGGATAGTTTCGCACCATCTTCACCCAGTAATAAACCATGGTGTAAATACATCGGGACATTCAAATTTAAGGCTTGCAGTAACCACACTTGATAGGCGGAGTTGGTCAAATGATCATCCCCACGCAAAGCATGGGTAATGCCATCCACCGCATCATCAATGGCATTGGGTAGTAAGAATGTAAACGAACCATCCGAACGCACCACCACAGGGTCATCCAAATCACGACGGGCAAAAATAACATCCCCACGCAAGGTGTCTGGCACATGCACCTCACCTTCTTGGGCATGAATCGCTAAACGCCAAACAAAGGGTGCTGTTTGGGATGTTACCAAGGATTCGTCTTTGGGTAATTTTCGGCATTTGCCTGAATAACGGGGTGGCAAGCCTCTTGAAGTCGCCAACTTCCGATCCAAATTCAATTGGCTTTCCGAACAAAAACAACGGTAAGCCAAGCCTTTTTCAGCCAAACCATCCAATGCCTCTTGATGTTGTCCTGCATGTTTGGATTGAAAGAGCGCCTCACCATCCCAATCTAGCCCCAACCATTGTAAATCTTGTTTTAACGCTTCAACAAATTCGGCTTCGGAACGTGAGGAATCGGTATCTTCAAAGCGCAATAAAAAACGCCCACCTAATTTGCGAGCATACAACCAGTTTAATAAGGCCGTACGGACATTACCCAAGTGCATCAGACCTGTGGGGCTGGGTGCAAAACGTGTGACAACTTCAGTCATTTCGACTCCTTTGCCTGTGTTTTTTCATCAGGCATCATCAATATATATTCATTGGGGTATACATAACCCAATCGTTCATGGACTAAATTTTCTAAAGCTTTGGGATTGTGACGCAATTGAAGAATACGGCGTACCATACTGTCATGTTGCTGCTTTAAAATATGGGCTTGTTGTTGCAATGCAATAATATTCTGCTGTTCTTGTTGATAAATAAAATAGCCATGATTGGAACAAATGAGTTGGTATGTCATCCAAGCTAAAACAAGGAGAGCCAGCCCCCAAAGGAGCCAGCTCTTGATGATATGCAATCGTTTCAAAGGCGAACGATTTAATGTTTAGCCTGGATGATTCATAAATACTGTCGTGCCCTCGCTTGCTCCTTTACTCGCAACAAATCTTTTCTCAATTGCCCGTACGCAGTGGCTACGGTCTCTTTCAGAAAAATTCGTTGCAAACAAAGCTTCTACGCGATGTTCACAACGATTCATGAATAATTCAGGTTAGAAAAAGTTGCCAAGCCAGCATAACGTGCGCGTTCACCCAATTCTTCTTCAATACGAAGCAATTGGTTGTATTTTGCCATACGATCCGAACGTGAAGCTGAACCTGATTTTATTTGACCACAGTTCAACGCCACTGCCAAATCAGCAATGGTCGCATCTTCGGTTTCACCCGAACGGTGCGACATCATGCAACGGTAGCCTGCATCATGTGCCATGGTGACAGCCGCAATGGTTTCAGTGAGCGTGCCAATTTGGTTCACTTTCACCAACAAAGCATTGGCAATGTTTTTCTCAATGCCTTCTTTCAAAATTTCAGGATTGGTGACAAACAAATCATCACCCACCAATTGTACTTTTTGACCCAAGCGATCGGTTAAAAGTGACCAGCCTTCCCAATCATTTTCATCCAAACCATCTTCAACCGAAACCAATGGGTATTGCTTGCAGAAAGATTCAATCAAATCCACCATGCCTTCTGCATCCAGCTTGCGTCCGCCTTCACCATCCAAGACATACGAACCATCTTTATAAAATTCAGAAGCAGCCATATCACTTGCCAAGACAATATCTGACCCTGCTTTCAAACCAGTCAATTCAATGGCTTCAAGAATAACCGTGATACCTTCTTCATTTGAACCAAGATTGGGTGCAAAACCACCTTCATCACCCACAGAGGTAATATGTCCACCTTTTTTCAACACAGATTTTAACGCATGAAAGACTTCTGCACCCATTTCCAAGGCTTGAGCAAAATTGGATGCACCTGCGGGTGCAATCATATATTCTTGGAAATCAATGCTGTTATCGGCATGAGAGCCACCATTGATGACATTCATGCAAGGTACAGGCATCAAGACTGCATCTTCGCCACCAATATGTTGAAACAAGGATACTTCATCTTCCACCGCTTGGGCTTTGGCAACGGCCATGGAAACACCCAAGATTGAATTTGCACCCAAACGTGATTTGTTGGGTGTGCCATCCAGTTCAATAAGCGCGTGATCCAAACCACGTTGATCGGAAGCATCACGCCCGATGGCAGTCTTAGCCAATTCTTCATTCACATGAGCCACTGCCTTGCGAACACCTTTACCCGATAAACGCGCACCACCATCACGCAATTCAACTGCTTCACGTTGCCCCGTAGAAGCACCACTTGGCACTGCGGCACGCGCAAATGCGCCCGATTCCAAACGCACATCGACTTCAACCGTAGGGTTACCACGGGAATCAAATATTTCACGACCATGTACACTGATAATTTCACTCATTGTTGACTCCTAGCCGACCCCATTGCCGACGTTTTCATTTTTATTTCTATATGTTTTCAGCACAAAATACATGCTATAGTTGTTCAAGTGATTCAGTTGCCCCGTCATTCCCGAAATCCTTTATCGGGAATCTCCGACCTTATCCATAGACCCTCGACACAAGCATTCGAGGGTGACGTTGTTTAGGCTAATCATGTACTTTAAACAAATGCGTAACATCAGTTATTCATTTTTTTACAACACGATCCAATTGTTTCAATATTGTTAACAGCCCTTCCAAATCAGCCAATGCCAATGAATTAGGACCATCCGATTTGGCTTGATCTGGATGAGGATGAACTTCCATAAACAAAGCCGCCACACCCATAGCAACAGCCGCGCGTGACAAGCCTGGGACATATTCACGGTTGCCACCTGTTGCACCACCCAAACCACCAGGTTGTTGCACCGAATGGGTGACATCATAGACCACTGGCGCGCCTGTTTCTGCCATCACTATCAATGAACGAAAATCCGATACCAGGTTGTTGTAACCAAAGCTTGTCCCACGATCACACAACATAATATCGTTGTTACCTGTTGATTTGGCTTTTTCCAACACATGAGGCATATCCCATGGTGCTAAAAATTGCCCTTTTTTGATATTCACAGGTTTGCCTGCTTTGGCTATTTCGGTGATAAAATCAGTTTGCCGACATAAAAATGCAGGCGTTTGCAAAATATCCACCACTTCTGCCACAGGCTTGGCTTGTTCAGGTGTATGCACATCGGTAATCACAGGCACACCAAGCTCATCTTTCACACGCTGTAATATCCGCAAGCCTTCTTTCAAACCAGGTCCGCGAAAACCATCCACGCTGGTGCGGTTGGCTTTATCAAAACTTGATTTGAAGACAAAAGGTATACCCACACGCGCAGTAATATCACGAATTTGTGCCGCCACTTGCAAGGTAAAATCTTCGCCTTCAATCACACAAGGTCCTGCAAAAAGTACAAAAGGACGATCATTGGCAATCTCAAAATTAGCAACTTGAATCCGATGGCACATCATGCATTCACCTTTGCTTTCACTGCGCCAATAAACCCTGAAAACAAAGGGTGCGGATTGTAAGGGCGTGAAATGAATTCTGGATGAAATTGGCAAGCCACAAACCAAGGATGATTTTTGACTTCAATCATTTCCACCAGCGAGTTGTCAGGCAAGGTGCCTGAAACCACAAGCCCAGCGAGTTCCAGCTCCTCACGATAAGTATTGTTAAACTCATAACGATGACGATGACGCTCACGAATATCTTCTTGAGCATAGGCTCTTCCTGCATGGGTATCCAAAGCAACCTTACACGGATAACCACCCAACCGCATCGTGCCGCCGAAATCACTATCAGATGAGCGGTGAACACGCCCACCTTCTTGTTCCCATTGGGTCATCAAAGCAATCACAGGATGAGCCGCACGTTCATCAAATTCACTGCTGGTGGCATCTTCAAGACCTACAACATGCCGTGCAAATTCAATCACTGCCAACTGCATGCCCAAACAAATACCAAAAAATGGAATATTGTTTTCACGTGCATAACGAATCGCCAACATTTTACCATCCGTCCCCCGTTGACCAAAACCACCAGGGACTAAAATACCATCCACGCCTTCCAATGCCGCCAAACCCTCTGTTTCCAACGATTCTGCATTGATATAGACGATTTTCACACCCACATCATGATTTAAACCACCATGTTGTAAGGCTTCATTGACCGATTTATAAGCATCGGGCAATGCGACATATTTTCCAACCATGCCGATTTTTACATTCATCTTGGGTGAACGAATCTTACGACAAATATCATCCCAAATGGATAAATCAGGCATCGGATCATCAATGCCAAATTGACGTAATATCAACGCACCCAAGCCGCCATCACGCAAAATTTTAGGCACAGCATAAATGGTATCCACATCTGGCACATCAATCACCGCATTGCGCGGTACATTACAAAACAAGGCAATTTTATCTTTTTCATTCTTTGGAATAGCATATTCAGATCGGCACAATAAAGCATCGGCTTGAATACCAATTTCACGCAGTTTTTGTACAGAGTGCTGGGTCGGCTTGGTTTTTAATTCACCTGCCACAGCCACATAAGGCACCAAGGTTAAGTGAATGAAAGCCGTCATTTCACACCCTAAATCAAAACGCAACTGACGAATGGCTTCTAAAAAAGGCTGGGATTCAATATCACCCACCGTTCCACCAATTTCTACAATCGCAATGTCCACATCATCGGAGCGTAATGATAACACAGCATCCTTGATGGCATTGGTGATATGTGGAATCACTTGCACCGTTGCACCCAAATAATCGCCACGACGTTCTCGGCGAATCACGGATTCATAGATACGACCCGTGGTGAAGTTGGAGCGCTTGGACATTTGGGCATGGGTGAATCGCTCATAATGCCCCAAATCCAAGTCAGTTTCAGCACCATCATCGGAAACGAAGACTTCACCGTGTTGATATGGACTCATCGTACCTGGATCAACATTGATATAGGGATCAAGTTTTTGCATGGTAATGGTAAGCCCACGCGCTTCAAATAAAGCTGCAAGTGAAGCTGCTGCAATGCCTTTTCCAAGTGAGGAAACGACACCGCCAGTGACAAAAATAAAACGTGTTTTTTTAGTGTTTTTATGATTCATAGATGGCGGCATAACATATCAGAATCGAAAGCTGCTTGCCAATAAGAACACATGGAGTGCATGTAGCTTTATTGCGATGTTTTTCTACACTGCCGACATGTCGATTATTTTTCGTTGGATATTTTTTAGTTGTCTATCCCGTGCTGCGGGGACTTTGCTGGCGTTGCTGGCGATTTTTTCCATTATCGAAGTTTTTGATAAATCACGCTACCTTGGTAAAGGGTTGACCAGTCATCTCTTGATTGAATATATTGCATTAAAAATGCCATTTATGATGTCTGAATTTATGCCTGTGATTATGCTCATCGCTGTGAGCATCTATGTCACTGAAATTTCTCACCACCATGAGGTGGTTGCTATGCGAGCAGCAGGCATGGGCATTCAACCGATTCTATGGCCCATTGTTTCAGTGGGTATCATCGGTATGTTGTTTGGACTTGCCATCACTCAGTGGGTGACACCGCATACCAATGTTCGTTTAGATTATATGGAACGCACCTATATTCAACATAAACCTGATATCAAACAAGGTGTTCAATGGCTTAAAGATGACCAACGTTTTTATCGCCTTCAACCCTTAACATCCAATCGTTTTCAAATGATGATGTTAAAAACCGATACTCAAGGTCATTGGTTGCAACGTATGGATGCAAGCCAAGCCTTTTATAAGGATGGTTATTGGCATTTAAGTGATGTATATATTAGTTACCCTGATATAAAAGTAGGACTTCAACTTAAGCATCAAGATCAAGTACAAATTGCTTCCAAGATTACACCCGATACGGCTGCACCGCCCAGCCCACGACACATGACGTTGATTGAGCTATATGATTATGCAGGCAGCCTTCAGAAGGCAGGGGTGAACAGCACTTCATATATTTTCACCCTACATCATCAAATCGCATCCCCAGTTTCATGCATTATTATGGTATTGCTGGCTGTGTCACTGTGCATGAATATGGGGAGCCGAATTTCAGCAGCATCTTGGGGCTTGATGATTGCGATTACTTTGGGCTTGCTTTTTTATGTGTTAAGCAATGCCAGCGGGCTGCTTGCCAATGGTGAACGTTTACCTGCTGCTTATGCAGCTTGGCTTCCATTGTTATTTTTTGGTGGCATTACAGGGTTTCTATTGATTCATCGGGAAGGAAAGTAAAGACACTCCTGAAGTGATATGAAGGGCGGATTTTCATATCCTGTAACTGTTGAATAACAACATGTACAAAGGCGACATGTTGTTATTCAGATGATTTCTAATTTTATGATAATTTCAACATTTTTACAAATTCACGATGTAAAAGACCATTGGCACACAACACATCGCCTTTTTCAACATCGACACTTGCGCCATCCAAGTCAGTGATAATACCACCCGCCTCTTGAACCAATAAAATGCCTGCAGCAATATCCCAAGCACACAAACCACCTTCCCAATAAGCATCCAAACGACCCGCTGCAACATAAGCCAAATCCAAGGCGGCAGAACCACCACGGCGATAACCCTCGGCAGCGCGCATACACACATCCATACGTTTCTGAAAACTATCTATCAATTCTTTACGGCGATAAGGCGGCATGCCTGAGGCAAAAATAGCGTGACCCACTTGATTGGCAGCAGATACACGCAAACGACGACGATTCAAAAAAGCACCATTGCCACGCTTGGCTTCAAAGGTTTCGTCTTTAATCGGATCATGGACAACCGCTAAAAAAGGTTTTCCATCTTTCCATGCTGAGATAGAGACAGCAAAATGTGGATAACCATGAATAAAGTTGGTTGTACCGTCCAAAGGATCAATATACCATTGCATGGATGCGGAGGGGTTCACCCGTTCTGATTCTTCAGCGACAATGCCATGATCGGGGTAGTGGCGACGAATTTCATTCAAAATAAGGTTTTCTGCCTTCTTATCAACCTCTGTTACAAAATCACGATCATGTTTCTCCTCAACTTTCAAATCCCCACGTTCATCAAAACTCCGTGCAATCAAATCTCCAGCCTTGCGGGCAGCGCGTACAGCAACAAACAACATGTGAATACTCCAAGCTCGGATATAACCGAATGGCGTACTATAGTCATAACATCTTAAAAATCATCACAGCCACCATGTTTGGCATATCACATTGTGGATTCTCAAATAGGCTTTGTATGGATAGGTTTGCGGCATGGCTATTATCAATCGTCGTGCGCGGCACGAATATCACATTTTAGATACCTATGAAGTCGGCTTGGTGTTGCTAGGTCCTGAAGTCAAATCAATACGTGCAGGTCAGGCAAACTTAAAGGAAGCCCATTGTTTGATTCGTCATGACCACTTGCTTCTTATCGGTTGTCATATCAATCCATATAAACCTGCTGCGATGAATAACCCCAGTGACCCCACACGTTCACGGCAATTATTGATGCATAAGAAAGAGCAGTTAAAACTGATTGGAAAACTCAAAGAAAAAGGCATGACGCTTGTACCACTAAAAATGTATTTCAATGAGCGCGGCTTTGCTAAACTACAAATTGGCTTGGCAAAGGGTAAGAAAAATTACGATAAACGTCAGGATCAAAAAGAGCGCGATGTAAAACGTGATTTGCAACGCCAATATAAGATGTAATGGAGCAATCATCATGAACAATGATCGGCGCTTGGTGTATTCCAGCGAAGATGGGCCCATTGCCAAAACCATGCCCAACACGCGAAAGAAACGGCAGAAGTCAGCGCAGATGCCCGCTCAAACGATTAAAAATCCAGCCAAACAGGGGGTGCGTATTCGCCGTGAAAGCAAAGGGCGTGGTGGTAAAAGTGTCTGTGTGATTGAAGGCTTATCCCTGAATACACTCGAACTGAAAGCATTGCATAAGAAATTTAAAGCTCAACTGGGTACTGGTGGTGCGGTGAAAGGTGATTGCATTGAAATTCAAGGCGATCACCGTGAAAAATTGCTTGTGCTGCTTGAAAAAGAAGGGGTGAAGGCAAAATTGGCAGGCGGGTAGTCATGGTTTTTTATCAGCGGCGTAACATCCGTGTTTAAACACTTTCAGCAATAAAAACTGCCCGTTTGGGTGCAGGATAACCTTCGATGGTTTGGCTTGCATCATCGGGGTTGATAAAATCACTTAAAGATTCAAATTGCATCCAATCGGTGCTGCGCTGCTCATCTATACTGGTGATAGCAACATCCACGCAGCGAATATTTTTAAACCCACAACGTTTCAACCATACGGCTAGCATGGCAATAGATGGGATAAACCACACATTTCGCATTTTGGCATACCGCCCTTTGGGTATGAGGCAGGTGTTTTCATCACCATCCACAATCAACGTTTCCAAGACCAATTCACCGCCTTGGCGCAACAAGTCCTTAAGCTGACTTAAATGATCCAAGGGTGACTTTCTGTGGTACAAAATACCCATCGAAAAGACTGTATCAAGGTTATGCATACGTTCAGGCATATCATCAATACCAACGGGCAATAAATAAGCGGGCGCATGGGGCTGATACTGTTTGACGGTGGCAAAATGCATGGAGAAAAGTGGCGTGGGATCAATGCCCAATATCAAAGAGGCTTTTTCGCCCAGCATGCGCCATATATGATAACCTGAACCACAACCGACATCCAAAATGGTGCGATTTTTCAAGGGGGCGAGGTGGGGGTGGACACGTCGCCACTTCCAATCAGATCGCCATTCGGTATCAATATGAACACCAAAAATATCAAAAGGCCCTTTGCGCCATGGATGCATGGCTTTTAAGGAAGTTTCAATGTTACTTTGGCTTTGTTGCGTATCACAGGCTTGGCCGATGCGAATGCAATCATCGTTCAAATCAATGCAAGAAGGTGTTTCTTGGGGTAAAGCATGAAAGCCTGTTTGCCAACGCTGCAAATCACCATGTCGTAGAATCTTTTCCCAGCCCCTATCAAAGAGCTGTAACAACTCGGCTTGAAATGGTTTGAATGTGGGGTGGATTTGTAAGCTATCTCGAAGCCTCTCTCGTTCGTGATCGCGATAATCTTTCATTTGAATGCCAATATGGATGTAAAATTAAAACATTGAAACCATGTTTGGCTGTGCTGAAAACCAACATCATGCAAGCGTTGGTGGTGTGTTTTCAATGTTTCGGGGATAAGCACTTGTTCCAAGGCTTGGCGTTTTTGGCTAATTTCAATGTCTGAATAACCTTGTGAACGTTTAAACCCTTCATGTAAGGCAATCTGACGATGATTTTCATTTTCATCTTCAAAGCGAATTTTTTCGGATAAAATTAATACACCGCCTTTGCGTAAACCTTGGGCAATACGTGTCAGTAAGGCTTGACGTTCTTCCACGGGAATAAATTGTAGCGTAAAATTCAGCACCACCATGGATGCATTTTCAATCACCACATCTTGAATATCGGCACATTGAAGTTGGATGGATGAACAACTGTGATCGGCATCAATATAGCTCTGGCACTGAGCAATCATTGCGGGAGCATTATCAACCCCGATGATGTTGCAACCCTGAACCTGAATACCGTGACATATCGCCAATGTTGATGCCCCCAATGAGCAACCCAAGTCATAAATCTGACTGTTTTCTTGTGCATATTCATTGGCAATCACGGCAAGCATGTCCAAACTTAAACCATAACCAGGCACAGAGCGTTGAATCATATCGGCAAAAACACCCGTGACTTGTGAGTCAAAGCGAAATGAATCCAGATTGGCATGGGTTTGCGCATAAATTTTATCTTGCTTCATGCTTTGCGAATAACCTCGACACCCGCTTTAAATACCAATGATTGACGTGGGCAATCCAAACCTTCAATCGGAAGCAAACGTTCCATTTCAGCCACTTTATCTTTTTTACCCCGTGTTTCAGGGTGTTTGGCAATTAAAAAGGAACAAATATCGCAATATTCTTCAATCGAAATGGGGTATGTGCCAATTTTCCGACCAACAAGAATGATGTTTTCTTTATCAAAGCCAATCAAAGGTGAAAGCAAAGGTAAGGGGCTGGCATCATAAATAGCATGAATGTTTTCAACGGTTTGGCTGGCAACCTGCCCCAAAGCATCACCTGTCACCAAAGCATGGGCTTGGATTTCATCGGCGACCAAAGCAGCAGTGCGAATCATTTGGCGTTTATAAATAATCATGCGGTAGGTATCAGGGACCATCGCAATGGCATGACGTTGAAACGCTTCCAAATCAATCATAATCAAACGCAAACGTCCTTGATATAAGGATAATTGTTTGGCGAGATTCTTAATTTTCGTGAAATCACGGTTGATGGTGCTGTTGTAAAGATGCACCAAGGTGACGGACATACCTCGTTTCATCATCGTGTACGCAGCCACAGGCGAATCAATACCACCTGAAAAAAGAACCACACCCTTGCCTGAGGAACCGACTGGAAGACCGCCAGCACCTTTGCGTTTATCGGTATAAATAAATGTACCTTCGCTACCTACCTCAATATGCACCATAAAATCAGGGTGTTTGATATTAACATTCAAATTCAGTTGGTTTTTGAGGAAGCCACCCACTTCAAAGTTGAGTTCAGGGCTGGTGAGGGAAAAACGTTTATCTGAACGACGAGATCTCACGCAAAAAGATTGACCTGTCACATCGCCAAGGTTCTCAGTAATGACTTGCATGGCCACTGCACGCATGGCTTCCAAATTCGATTCGGATTCATGCATCAAAGCAAAATTACTGATGCCTGGAATCAATGCCAAATAATCAAGCATCGCTTCATCCACATCTGTCATTTCCATGATGGTGCGGTCATGTTGGCGAATGATACGTTCAGGTTTGAATAATCGTTTCAGATTATCCACCATCTTCTTTTCAAAGAATCGTTTGTTTTTGCCTTTGAGTGATAACTCAGCGAAGTGAATCAATATTTTTTGCATGCCCGAAGTTTAACCTATCGACATCGAAGGCGCACAAAAAAAAAGGTCTGTGATTACTCACAGACCTTTCAAAGACGTTCTAAAAATTAGAAACTTATTTCATAACATGTAATTCAACACGACGATTTTTGGCTCGACCTTCACGTGTGGCATTATCAGCAATAGGATTACTTTCACCATAACCCTCAGAGCTTAGACGAGAGGCTTTGATACCATGCGATGTAAAATAATTCATCACACTATGTGCGCGAAGTTTGGATAGCGCCAAATTATAGGCATTTTTTCCTCGACTATCGGTATAGGCTGCAATTTCAATCTGAATATCGGAGCGTTTTTGAAGCACTGTTACGGCATCGTTTAGCGATGCACTGGATGCATGGGTTAAATCAGCCCGATTGCTTGCAAAATAAACACCTTCCAATGCAATGACTTCCAAAACAACAGGTTTGACAGGTACTTTCACGACAGGTTTAGGCTTCATCACAAACATAGGTTTAGGTTTGATTTGATGCACGACTGGCTTAGGCTTTATGATAATCACGGGTTTAGGTTTAGCACAGTTTACTTTTGCTTCATCTCGCGCTTTATTTGCATATTTCAAGGCACTGGCAATAAGATCAGCATCTTCTTCAGGGTGGTAACCCGCTTCATCCGTGATTTCATGCGCAGCTTGATACATTGCTGCCACAGCCTTCGCCTGTGATTTAGGTGCGCATTTTTCTGCGCCAGCATCTTTGGATGCTTGAATAGCAGCACGAACTTCATCCAAATCACTAATGTGTGTGCTTGGCAAGTGAGCTGAACAGGCTGTCATGGATGTAAAAGCAGCAAGTAATAGAATCTTTTTCATTATTTAACCCCTGCCTTTTGTGCATGTTCTTCAGCTAAGCGCATAAATGCTTTGCCAACATCAGTATCGTGTTGATATTTTTCTTCACTGGCAATACTTGCCAATTCACGCGCTAATTCTGCATGATAACCATGATTCCCTATTATCTGTGATTCCATGCTGGTGGTGCGATCTTCAATACTCGCTGCCATAGCTGTACTTGCTGACATACAGATAGCAACAAGATATAAACTGACTTTTTTCATTGTTTTTCTCTCCTTAAATCATTTCTTTGACTCTAAACATTCAATCTTCAGCGTATACTACTATCAATAACAATAATATTTCGTAAGTTATATTACTGACTGATGTTACGCATTTTTCTGATGAACCGAAATATGTCGTCTGCGCCCTGCTCATCCACGAGTCTGTCACCACGATAGGGGTCGGGAAGTGTGACCTCCCCGCCCTCCGAACCGTGCGTGCGGTTCTCCCGCACACGGCTCTCCAGTTGGTAGTTTCATCATCGTGATTGACTCGCCAAAGCGTGCGCTGTTTCCATGATGTACAGCCCCCGCTCAGCGAAGTAGGCATTTGACCAGCGTTGATGGTCGGCATAACACCGACCCATGCCTGGACGCTTTATTTGTTTGCGACGAACTGCACGCAGCCTACGACGGATAAATCCGTCTATCAGTCGAAAAGTTCGACGGTGCGCATGTTTGAAGTATTCAAACCAACCTCGAAGCATGGGGTTCAAATCTGCGATAATCATCGCCATACTTTTACCACAACTCCGTTTGGTTTTACTTCTCACTTTATCTCGCAACGCCATCAAACTTTTCCTGCGCACGAAGCGATGCCCTCGCTCAAAACGATAGCCAAGAAACTCAAATCCTTCACCCTTTACTAAAAAGTAGCGTAAAGCCCCTTGCTTCAGCTATGGGGATATAAGCGATTGCATTAGTTTATATGAAGATATATACTTCAACTATATTCAAATCGAATAGAAATATTGTTTATTCCAACAAATATCATGTTGTTTGGTGTCCGAAATATAGGCGTAAGGTTTTGGTTGATAATATTGAGATTCGCTTAAAAGAAATCATTCAAGATGTGTGCAACGAATTGGAAGCC
>JAUZQO010000052.1 GCA_030950925.1 Mariprofundaceae bacterium | reverse complement strand
GCAAGTGCCTGATCCCCTTCTGCATAAGCAACAACACCAATGCGAACACCATCGCCGAAAGGCTGGAAGGGGTTTGTTTGTTTTGTTTTTTGTTGCGTTGAATTAGGCATGTGAAGTGCCTCCTGTAATTTTGTTGAATAGATGCGTTGAAGGCATCGGGTGGTTCAACACCGCTACAGAACGGCTGCCAGTATTTCCCCCGAAAGGGTTTTGTATTCCTGACAACACCCGAATATAAATCATATTCAAGGCATTAAAAAACCAAGGCTTACGCGCTTGGGTGACGCTGTATAGGGTGTTGAAGCCCTTCGCCAAGTTTAGTGAACTCGGCTTGCATTTGTCAATATGCTTTGTATTATTGGCTTCACTATCACGTGAAAGGCTGCCTTGTAATGAGGTGGCTTTTTTCATTTTACACCACCTAATTCAGTAATCAGGTTTTTAATGTCTTCCACACGCCATGCACTCGTTCGTGCTGATAGCTTTACAGGTTTAGGGAATCGCCCCTTTAAAATTCCATCATAAAAAGCTGTTTTACTTACAGGTATGAAACTTAATACCTGTGGCAATCTTAAAAAACCCATGCTTGGCATGCTGTTGTTGTCTTGGTTCATATTGTTCACCCTTTGACCGTTTAGCTGTTCGTCGGTCGTTGTGGGGCGACGTTAAGTGAGGGGGATGGACGTAAGCGGCTTACGTCTTTTTATTTATTACAGTAATCTTTTTTTTAATCGTACCAAACTTGATTTGTGAAGCTGGATGTGTCGGGCTATCATCATCTCCAAGAGTTGAATCAATAATAATGTGATCTTCATCAATCTCAATCGCCTTAATTTTACCGCTTACTTTTGCTGTGGTTAATCCCTCCCACACTTCGCTTGCAGATAGCCCCTTTCTTAACAGGGCTTCAATCATTTTATTTAAATCCTCAGTGTACCAAGCCTTTGGCTTACCCTTGGCTTTCCTACCGTTCCTTTTTTGTATTGCAGGGAAAACTTTTAGCACCGCTTGGCACTGTGTCATGCAGGCAATCGCGGCTGAATGCTTTTCAATATCGTTGGCATGATCTTCTGCATATTTACAGCACGCTAAAATTGTGATTGCCGACATGATTTTTGCGGTTGGAAGGTCTTCACTTAATGGAATTGAGGGAATCATATAGCCATGAGCCCCAAGGCTTACCGTGCATCGGTAGCTTTCCGCCTTCACACCTGCATCATCCAATACCTTGTGTGCCCGTTGTTTTGCATGTTTCATCTTTAAATCAGCCACGAGTAGCACCATCGCGAAGCCCATCCAAGTAATTAGCCCAGACTTGCATCATCTCCACGCGCTCGGGTAAATGTCTGGCATGGTTATAGGCTGCCTTGATTGCGTTGCCTTCTTTGTGGGCAAGTTGCCGCTCGATGTAATCAGTATTGAAACCTTGCTCATGCAGCAAAGTGGAAGCCATGCCCCTGAACCCATGCGCGCACTGCTCGGTTTTTGTATCGTATCCAATGCGCTGTAAGGCGTTGTTTATGGTGTTCTCACTCATAGGACGTGCAGGCTTGCGAATGTTAGGGAACACATACCTACCACCACCCGTTAAAAACTGGATTTCTTTTAATATCGCCATGGCCTGATTGCTCAAGGGCACGATGTGTTCAGTTTTCATTTTCATTTTACTTGCAGGGATTCGCCAAAGATTCGCCGCAAGGTCGATTTCTTTCCACTCTGCATGCCTTAGCTCGGTGGGTCTTACGAAAACCAAGGGCGACAATTGAAGGGCGCACTTCACAACCAACGTTCCGCTAAACCCTGCGATAGCATGCATCAAGCCGCCCACATCCTTGGGTTTCTTTAGGCATGGGCGATGAACTGGTTGCCTAGCTTGCAAGGCACCTTTTAATGCCTGTGAGGGGTCACCTTCACAAACTCCTATCATAGCGCCATAACGAAACACTTGGCCGCAAAGCATCTTAGACTTATGCGCGGCTTCAATAAATCCAAGGTCTTCAATCCTGCGAAGGCAATCCAGCAGATCAGGCGCTCTCACTTGCTCGGCTTTAAGGGAGCCTATCCAAGGAAAAATATGCTTTTCCATTCTGCTGATTGAATCGTGGGTATAAGCAACACTCCACACCGCCGCCTTATGTTTGATAAACTCACGGGAAAGCCCTTCAAAGGTTGCGGCGTTGGCTTTAGCCAGCTTGGCGCGTTGGTCGCTCTGTTTTTGTTGGTTGGGGTCAGTTTTGGCAGAAAGCAAGGCTTTCACATCAGCGCACCCTTTGCGCGCTTGCTTCAAGGTCATGGCTGGATATTTGCCGTGTGTGTAGGTCGATTCTTTGCCATGTAGCCTATATTTTTGTTTCCATGTTTTACTTGATGGCGTCACAAATAGAAATAAGCCCTCACCATCGCTTAGCTTCACGCTCTTTTTTCCTGTAGGAACCTTTGCCGCCCTAACTTTCGTGTCGGTTAACGCCATGATGAACCCCCTAAATAGGGGTTAGTTTTTGCTGGCAAGTGGTCAGCTCTCATTTTGCCCCCTGTTTTGACCCCCAATAATAGGGGTTAGTATGGGGCATTATAGGACGCTAGCGAAACTCTAGCAATAAAAAAACCAGCAAACACTAGGCTTACTGGTCTATATGGGTCTTCTTTGTTTTAGTAAGTGGTGCTCTCGACTGGAGTCGAACCAGTGGCCTGCCCCTTAGGAGGGGGCCGCTCTATCCATCTGAGCTACGAGAGCCATCATTGCAGAAAATGATAAGGTGGCGAAAGATAGTGAAGCTGCGCCCACAGTCCATGTTTAAGCTTCAAATAAAAAAAGGGGCAGCCGAAGCCACCCCTTTCAAAGAATCACAAAATCCTAAGCGAACTTAGAATTTATATTGAGTATATAAACCTGCAATAGTTTCTTTACTGGTTGAAACACCTTTCACGTTTTTAAGATCAGTATACATTAAAGAAAGTTTTACTTTTTTGTTAGCTTTATAATCTAAAGAAACCACTGTGCGTTTTTCTTTAGAGGAACCAATTTTTCCAAACTTGATTTCTTCGTAGTTTACGAAAGCACCCAGTTGGTCAGTCACTTTTGCCCAAGCCCAAAGGTTTAGCCCTTTGTCTGTTCTACTTACACCACCTGTTGGCGCTACTTTATTTTCTGCATAACCAGCAGCCACACGGAAATCATGACCCATACCATAAGTCACCATCAATTGCGTCAATGTTTGTTTTGTACCTGTCGCAGCAACGCCTTTAATCAAAGTTTTTGAACCACGATAACCATCACGGTAACCCAAATCAATGGTCAAGCCTTCTATAGGTGCCAAACCAACACGTGCACTGATATCTTGGCTATTGCTTGGTGAAGTCTTTTTATAGCCAGCACCATTTACCAAGTTTACATCATAGTTCAACATGCCATCCGCAACTTTACCAAACACGCCGATACCAGAATCTGCAGAGTCATCCCATTTAGCTTGATCTACAAAAGATTTGGACAAATAACGATGACCACTCAAGTGATCTTCATGACCAATCCACGCCGTTTCAATGATACCAATTTTCACATTGAATTCAGGCATAAAAGAACCAGTTAAGTTTGCATATTTTACATAAGCAACGCTTTTACCCGCTTGCTTGGGAGTGCCTTTTGCTTGATAAGCTGTATCCAAAGTTAAACGCACTTTCCAAGTATCATCCAGCTTGTGTTTCACTGTCAAATACGTACGTTGTAACGTGCCACCTGTTGTTTTTGTTTTACCAGCAGCAGTTGTTTTATCGACTTGTGAAAAATCATAAAAGACTTTTCCTTTCACTTGAGTGCCACCAGCAAAAGCAGGTGCAGCAATCATTGTTGCAGCCATCACAGCAGCAGTACGAATAAATACGTTCTTCATTATTTAAAATCTCCCTTAGGAATGAGTTGCGAGGGAGCGTAAGAAGAAAATATGACAACTATGTGACAAGTTTTTGATGTCATATTTCTGTAACCATCTTCCCTTATTGTCCTTGACATATCAACTAAAAGGACAAAATTTTAAATGAATTTAAAAAGAAATATATCCCAACCCACAGCCAAAAGTGTGTTATATAATGCGCTGATTCAATCCAACAGCCAGTTTACCACCTTTCAACAACTGCCCATGGTCAAAGATATGCCACAAGAACATGCCATGATGTTATTTAGTAGTATGAAAGAAGAATGTTTCTATGAAAATGATATTATTTATACTGCTGATACTGAAACAACAGGCAAGATGTACTTAATTTTGGATGGTTACGTCAATGTTGCCGATATGAGCGGACATCATTATGGTCGTTTGGGAACAGGCTGTGTCTTTGGCTTATTCTCATTTTTGGATGACAAACGCGCTCATTCTGCCACCATTCAAGCTGAAACTGGCGTGACTGTACTCACTTTGGAACGCAGTTATTTTGATTTAATCAACTTGGAAGATCCAAAATTAGCGCAACATTTGATGCGTTTCATGTTTGGTTTACTCAGTGAAAAAGCCCTGAAAATGGAAACAGAATATGCCCACATTCATCAATATGCATTGGGACGGAAGGTATAAATGACAAAAAAAAATAGCAGCACGGATATTCTCATTGTCGAAGATGAAGCCCCCATTGCTCGTTTGATGGAGATTCACCTTCAACGTGCAGGTTTTTCCACAAAAACATGTGCCAATGGACGTAAAGCCTGCACCCTATTGGAGGAGAACCATTATCAACTCATGCTGCTTGATCGTATGATTCCGGGTTTGCGCGGCTTGGATCTTTTACGCTGGTTACGCAAGCAAGAGGCCTTAAAAATTCTTCCCGTCATCATGGTCACAGCATTGGCGCAAACTGAAGAGCGTATTCGTGGGCTCAATGAAGGTGCCGATGACTATTTACCCAAACCTTTTGAACCTGATGAACTTGTGGCACGTGTGCAAGCTTTGTTGCGTCGCTCCAGCCATCAGGTTATCCAACAACAGAAATCCACCATTGATGTCAACAAAGATGCCATGGAAGCACGTGTGAATGGAGAACGTCTTGATTTGCGTCCTTTGGAGTTCAAATTATTGCGTCGTTTGATGAAAAAACCTGGTAAAGTGCGTAGCCGTCAATATTTATTGGATCATGTCTGGGGCATCAATGCCTTTGTGGAAGAACGTACTGTCGATGTTACCATCAAACGCTTACGCAAAACCCTTGAAAAGTATGGCTTGGGTGAATGCATTGTCACAGTGCGTGGTTCTGGCTACCGTTTTGATGAAAAACCACATACATGAGCCTAACATGGGGCATAGGTATTTTCCTATGGCTTGCTTGGTGGTTGGATTCCCTTTTATTACGCCGTGATTTACACGCCAAGCAGGAAGTTGAACGGCAATCACAAGCAGAAATACTAAAGCTTAAAAAACGTCTCAATATACGTTCCCAACATTTGGATCATGTGATGGATGCGATTCAGGAGATGGTGTTTCGCCTCGATGAGCAAGGCATAGTCATGTCCTTAAATCAACAGGCTCAATCAGCTCTCAACCTTTCCAAACACCTCACCTTTCCTCAACCCATGGTCATGCTTTATCGTGATTCAGATTGGTTGGAAAGTTTTCAACTGGGTGTTGAACAACTCCCCAAAACCACTGATTTACCCAAACTTTTCATCAAAGCGCGTGTTTATTTACCCCGTTTATCAAGTTTGGGGGAAAATCAAGGTATTTTATTGTGCATTGATGTCACCCAGCAGCACCAACTCCAAGAACAACGTAAAGCCTTTACAACCAATTTAATGCACGACCTCAAAACCCCGCTGACATCATTGCTCGGTTATGCCCGAAGCATTGAATCATTTTATGATGATGAAGAAATTTGTAAGGAATCTGCCAATGTGATTGCTCAGGAGGCCAAACATGTCAATGCACTACTCAACAGTTTATTGTCGGTCGAACAAATTGAATATGGGGGATCGGAAGGGGCAAATTGTGATGTTGTACCCATCTGCCAGCATGTGTGGCAAAGCCTTGAACACGATTTGGATGATAAAGATCTCACATTAAACCTCGAGCTGCCTGAAACATGCCTTGTTGCCATGCAAGCCGCCGATGTTCATCGCATCATTCTCAATATTGCCAGCAATGCCATCCGTTATACCGAAGAAGACAGTCTCATTGACTGCCATTTACGTGACCATGTGTTACAGATTGAAGATGAAGGTTTGGGCGTGTCTGAAAAAGATTTACCGCACCTTTGTGAGCGTTTTTATCGTGTTGATGGCGTGCGCAGCCAAGGCAGTGGGCATGGTTTGGGGCTTGCGATTGTCAAAGAAACCTTGATGCGAGATGGTGGAAGTATCGGTCTAAAAAATCGTCATAAAGGTGGTTTGCAAGTTAGCATTACATTGCCCGAAGTTGATTAGTCACAACTTCTTGCTTAGAAGCCCCAACATGGTCATTAAATCAACGATTCTAAAAGCAGAGATTCAAATCACCGATATGGATCGAAACTACTATCAGGATCACCAGCTCACCATTGCTCAACATCCTTCTGAAAATGACATGCGTTTGATGGTGCGGCTGCTGGCATTTTGTTTGCATGCCAGTGAATCCATGCGACTCACGAAAGGTTTAAGCACCGATGATGAACCTGATATTTGGCAAAAAAGTTTAAGCAATGAGGTTGAAATCTGGATTGATCTTGGGCAGCCCGATGAAAAGCGTATTCGCAAAGCTTGTGGTCGCGCCCAAAAAGTCATGATTTACACCTATCAGCATCGCAGCAGCCAAGTTTGGTGGGAACAACATCGCACCAAACTCAATCGTTTTCAAAATTTAAGTGTGTATCATTTGGATGATGTTTCTGTGCAAGCATTAAGCCACATGGCAGCACGTTCCATGCGTTTACAATGCACCATCCAAGATGGTCAATTGTGGTTTACAGATGGCGAACATGCCATTGAAATCACCCCACAGCCGTGGAAAGAAGCCCAAAATTTCGGAGAACAACGATGAAATTCGATCAATATTATATTTCTACTGACATCAAAAAAAATTTACGTCAAATGGGCTTCGAACGCCCCACAGATATTCAATTTAAAACCATTCCATCAATTTTAAATGGTGAAGATGTACTGGCCATTGCCCAAACTGGCACGGGAAAAACCGCAGCCTTTGCCATTCCTGTGATTGATAAAATCCATCGTTTTAAAACCAGCAAACGCTCGTATGGCATCAAGTGCATCATCATGGTTCCCACCCGCGAATTGGCGTTACAAATTGGTCATGTCTTCAAAGGTTTGGCACAACATACCAAGGTCAAAACTTTCACCTTGCACGGTGGCATAGAACAAGAGCATCAAATCGCCAAAATTCAAGATGGTATTGATGTTTTGATTGCCACACCTGGTCGCATGTTTGATTTAATCAATCAAGATGTGATTGAAGTGAAAAATGTGACCACCTTGGTGCTGGATGAAGCCGATCACATGCTGGATTTGGGTTTCATTGAAGACATTAAATATATCAAAAAGATGCTTAAACGTGCGCATCAAACCCTGTTTTTCTCTGCTACCATCAATGATGAGATTAAGAAGTTGGCATATTCACAAGTCAAAAGTGAAGCCATTCGGATTCAAGTTTCACCCAAGGATAGAATTTCTAAAAACATTTCACATTTTGTCATGTTTGTTGAACTTGATGATAAACGTTTCTTTTTGGAACGTTTCTTAAACGATCACCCTGAGGATAAAATTATTGTCTTTGTGCGTACCAAAGTGCGTGCTGAACGTGTCGTGAAAGCCATGCAACGTGTCGGATTGGAAAATATTATGAGCATTCATAGTGATAAAGATCAACAGGAACGGAACCAAGCCATGCAAGCCTTTCGTTCAGGTGCTTGTCGTGTTTTGGTAGCAACCGATGTGAGCGCACGTGGCATAGATATTCCGGATGTTCAGTTTGTTATCAACTATGATTTGCCTGAAAAAGAAGAAAATTATGTCCATCGCATTGGACGTACAGGTCGCGGCATGAACAAAGGAGAAGCGATCTCATTTTGTAGTGACAATGAAAAAGAACTGTTACAAAACATCCAAGACTTTATTCAAAAGCCCGTTGAAGTCTTAAAGGTGAGTCAACAAGGGTATGCAGAAGTTGTGAAGCCATCTGTCAATGTAGCACAAGATTTGCGTGCTATGATTTTGGGAACAAGCGATGAAGCCAAAAAGAAGGGTAAATCCAAACATAAAAATAAGCTATAGCCTCGCTGCACGGGGGTTATAGTGATTCAAGTATTAAACCACCGTCATTCTAGAGTGCTTGTGTCTGGAATCTATCGATAGACCCTCGACAAAATCACTCGAGGGTGACGGTAAATTAATGTAGTATTCATACTTAAACGATTATAGCACGCGAGGGTGACGATGAGAATTGCTACATATGGAAGCTTTGTAGCAATGCACCTGTAATAAGATGCCAACCATCCACCAATACAAATAAGATGATTTTTAGCGGTAAAGAAATCATGACAGGGGGCAACATCATCATCCCCATACTCATCAATACCGATGCCACCACCAAATCCAAGACCACAAACGGTATGTAAATCAAAAAACCAATTTCAAAAGCCGTACGCAACTCACTGATGACAAAGGATGGAATCAATACGTACATGGGCGTGTCATCCGCCGTTTGAGGTTTTTTGATATGAGCTGCATTCAAAAAAAGCAATAAATCATCTTCACGCGTTTGCTTGAGCATAAAGGTGCGAATCGGTGCAAGCGCACGATCAAAAGCCACGGATTGATTGATGTCTTCTGCCAAATAAGGCTGAATCGCTTCAGCATCAATTTTATGCCATACAGGCATCATGATAAACATGGTCATAAATAGTGCCAAACCAATCAAAATTTGGGTCGGCGGACTTTGTTGTGTACCCAAAGCCTGACGTAAAAATGCAAACACCACCACAATGCGTGTAAACGATGTCATCATCACCAAAATAGAGGGTGCAAGTGTAAGAATGGTCATAAATGCAAGGATTTTAAGACCAGTAAACCAATCATTGGGATCGTTACTACCACCCAAACTTAAGGATAATGTGGGAATATCCGCAGCCCATGATGTGTGTGGCATCAACAAAAGAAGGAGTAATAAAAATCTAAACATCTTTTTTTGTCTCCGATTCAAGTGTAACTTCTTTGCTGACATCCACTTTTTCGATCAGCTTTATATGATTATTTGATAAGCCCAAGATGTAATGTCTATCTCCACGCGATATTTCAACCACGCTGTGTTGTGAATCCAAGGATAGCCGCTGAACAACACGCATTGCGTCTCCCTTATTGCGCTTGGGTAAGTGCTGCTGTTGTAAACGTTTAAGCGCCCAAACCAAACCTGCAAAAATAGCGAGAACCAATGCCAATGCGGCAATGGATTGCCCCATCATCATGCCAAAATTTTCCTGCATGACTTAGCCTAAACTACGCACACGTTCACCTGGCGGGATCACATCCACAATACGAACCCCCAGTTTTCCATCGGCTGTCACCACCTCTCCTCGCGCAAATACCTGACCATTGGCAAGAATATTGACTTCTGCATTCGCCTCTTTCTTTAAATCGACCACTGTACCACGCCCCAAACGGGTCACAGCATGTAGGGGCATATTCACACGCCCAAGTTCAACACTGATTTCCAAGGGGACATGCATGATGACTTCAAGGTTGGGGCGTACACCCTCCCCACCTGTCTCAACATCTGCTACAATATTATCTTCACTCATCGGATGCTCCTATGGCAATTTATTGATAATTTCAGCAGCCAACATGCCATCTTGACTGCCTGCTTGGGCTTGAAACATGGGGATTTCATCGGCCCACAAGGTCACAGGCTCACCCTCATTGATTTGAAATGGTAAATAATCACCTTCGGATAAACGTAGAAACTGTTCAATGGTCATCTCACATTCACCCAAACGTAAAACCATTGGAATAGATACAGTACTCAAGGATTGTTCCATTGCTGTTTGCCACTCTTCATCCACCACCACAGCATCACTCACCGTTGAACGCAAGTTATCCAACATTGGCTCCAAAAATGTGCGTGGGTAATACAGGGCAAAACCACCTGTGGTTTTTTCATCCAATTGAATATTAAAATACATAGAAAAACAGTTTTCAGTGGCTCCAGCCACGCTTAAAAATTGTGGATCTGTATCAATTTTTAACAGTTCAAAATCCAAGGCTGTAACTGGATCCCAAGCTGTTTCAAGGTGCTTTTCTAAACTTTTGGCAATACGTTCAGACAAACGACGTTCCACAGGCGATAAGGTTTTAGGAACTTCACCACATGCCTCACCCTCACCCCCCAACATCGCATCGACATGTGCAATAATCAGTGAAATATCAAATGCCAACATCATCGGACCACAACCTTCCACGGTATAAGCGAAGAAGACCCTAGGCTTTGCATCGGTGATAATATCTCGATAACCTTCTTCAAGCATGCGATCAAATGCAACACCCACTTCACGACTAAAGGTATCCGACCATTGATCCTTTAAAAAATCAGCCATACGTTCTTGGAGGTTCACAAACAATGGATAACGGGCAGGTCCATCCACTTCACCTGTCTCAAAGGCATAGGGTTGGATGTTTTTAGGTTGTTTAAGTGGTGGTAACGAAGCAAACAAAGCTTCCGCTTGCTCCATAGGTTCCATACTCGCCATCAAAGCTTCAATTTCTTCTGGATTTAAAATCGGTGATTGACTGACATCCTTATCAGATGTGAGTACAGCATCTTCTGCGACCTCATCTAGTTGAGAAGTATTTACATCATCCGTCATTGGGAAACAAAATCCGTAAAATACATTCTGCGCACTGGTTTACCTGAAAATGCTTTGTTAATGCGAAAAACAATTTCTTCTTTCAACGCATATTTACCTTGTGCTGTGCGTATTTCTTTGAACGTTTTATTGGACAACAACGTCAGAATCAAATCATTCACCTTAGCCTTACCCAAATCACTGGTTAAACGTATTTTATCTTCTTCTGTGCGCACTTCTAATTTTATTTTCGCACGCAAAAATCGACTTTCATTTTCATCTGCCAAATTAATGGTGATATTATCCACATCAACTAAAATAGGCGGAACGCTGGGGTCTTCCACCTCAGCTTCAGGGATTTTTGTTTCTGCCGTTTGGGATGGAGCGGTATCTGTTGGCATCATTTCAGGTGTTTGAAGAATCTTCCAAGCAATAAACCCACCCACAGCTAAAATCAACACCAACAATGCCACAATAATGATTTGCATAAGGTTACCCGATGATTTTTTTGTCTCTGTTTGTTTCGCATCTGCCATCAGCATCTCCCCTGCTTAGTTATTTGTACACGACAATGTCAACACGCCTATTATGACTCCGCCCAAAGGGTGTGCTATCTGTTGAAATCGGCTTTGAAGGACCATAACCCGCCAAAGATAAACGCGCTGGATTCACGCCTTCTTCCTCCATGATATGCAAGACTGATGCCGAACGTGCCAACGTTAAACTCCAAGGGTCAGGGTATTTCCCACCTTTAACCACCGCACGACCATCGGAATGCCCATTCACACTGATTTTACCAGGTGAAACAGCCAGCATACGTGCCAAGCGGCGTAATACTTTGATCGTCTCAGGCTTCAATTTTGCCGAACCTTTATCAAATAAGGCTACATCTGACATACGTAAATAAAGCCGATCTTTGATGATAATACCCTTCACCTTGTGTTCAAGCGCACTATCTCTTAACACAACATGGCTATTTTGACGCATCGCCAACATCAATTCTTGAGGCGACACAGACCTTTGTAGAATGGAAGGCGGAATAATATTAATTTCTGTTTTATCTCCCGAATTCATCACCGATACTGCACGCTTAAAATACGTTGAAATATCCTGTAAACCCGTATTATCCAAGGTAGACATCGACACCAAGAGAATAAAAAAGGTCAACATCAAGCTGACCAAATCTGCAAAGGTTGTCATCCATGCTTCAGGATCAGGCTTATAAACAACTGGCCATTTTTTCTTCTTTGCCATATCAAAAACCTTTGCTTGGTGCAGCTACAGCCGCACGTTGATTGACCCTAAAATCTCTTTTTCCATGTTCAGCCCCTTCTGGATGTTCTGTTGTTGGTCTAAATTTCAAGGTAATTTCAACACGCCGATTGAGTTCAGGATAGCCTTTAATGGGATGTTGATCTCCCATGCCTGCCACAATCATTCGTGTGGGTGAGACACCACGCTCCTCTAACCCACGAAAAACACTCATCGCTCTTGCCGCCGACAATTCCCAATTACTGGGATATAGCGAACTACGAATGGGTTTATCATCAGTGTGACCTTCAATACGAATTTCAATGACATCTGGAAGCTCGAAAATTTTGGCCAATGCATCCATCAAACGATCACTTTTATGTGATAACCCCACTTGCCCCGATGCAAAAGCAATACGTTCAGGAAAGCGAATACGCACGGTTTGATTCGCCAAAGGCAAGATATGCAAACTTTTTTCACCCAGTTGTTTGGCCACCTCGGTCAAAGCTTTCGCCGTTCGTTTGGGCGCTGATGAACCCTTCACAATATCCCGTGCAGGCATTGCAGGACCTTTGCCATCGGCAATATTTGCGCCATAAGGTAGTGGACTAAAAGTACCTGCCAGTGAGCCAAGCGCAGCGATACGCTTTTCTTCCACAATCACAGCCATGGATGTTAGCAAAATAAAAAATGCCAACATCTGCATCATTAACTCAAGAAATAGTGCAGCCCCAATATCTTTGGGGCGATCAATGGGCTCTGGTTTCTTCTCTCGTTTTTCCATGACTATTGCACCTTAATCGAACGATGAAACCCGTTCTTTTGGTGGCAAATAACCCAATAGTTTTTGCTCCATGACACGAGGATTTTCCCCAGCAACAAGGGATTGAATACCCGTTAAGATAATTTCTAAAACCAAAATCTCTTCGGTACTGCGTGTCTTAAGTTTACCTGCCATGGGTAAAAATAAAATATTCGCCAAAAGAGCGCCATAAAAAGTCGTCAACAATGCTACCGACATGGATGGACCAATGGAGGATGGATCTTCCATATTTGATAGCATGAGCACCAATCCGACCAAGGTACCAATCATGCCCATTGATGGAGCGTATGTTCCGCAAGCGGTGAGCATATCTGAGCCTTCAAGATGACGACCTGATATCTTATCCATTTCCATATACAAAATATCTTCAATTTCCGATGGCTCCTGACCATCAATCGCCATTTGCAGACCTTTTGCCATAAATTTATTTTCAATGTCACCTACTTTGCTTTCCAAAGCCAAGATACCATCTTTACGAACCACTTGCGCCAACTCCACCAACTCAGCAATCACATCCTTGCCGGCTTGCACCTTGTACATAAAGGTTTTCATAATCACGCCAATCAAACCAATCACCTTCTGCAAAGGATAACCCACCAAAATCACCCCGATGGTTCCCCCAATGACAATCATAATAGAAGGCACATCTACAAACCCCATCAATCCAGGTCCAATAGCAAAACCGACCAAACCAAATGCGACCAAAATTCCTATGACTGTTGCAATATCCACACTGCCTCCCACTGAATAAGGTTATTTTCCATCACCATCATTCATTTAAAACATCCATTGTGGGAGGCAAAGCAAGAAGCATGCAAGTTTTAATAACATCAAGTAAGCAGCAAATTCCAGAGCGGAAACTGTGCTATTGTTTAGACTTTAGCCAAGCAATAATATCATTTCGATCATGTGTCGATAAATGAGGTAAACGCAT
This sequence comes from Mariprofundaceae bacterium, assembly GCA_030950925.1. GTDB lineage: Bacteria > Pseudomonadota > Zetaproteobacteria > Mariprofundales > Mariprofundaceae. The sequence continues at coordinate 9,792 of JAUZQO010000052.1, read as the reverse complement.
CCGCGTATTGGCTTTGACGGCTCTTGGGTTGATGAGCCAAGCTGTGAGTGCTGCTTCATCCCACACATCAAAAGGCACACCTTGAATGCTCGGTTTTTTGCCATAAATATTTTTTAGTGTTGGCCCAACTTTGATAAAGCCTGTGTTTAAATGATGGCAAGGACCGCAACGTACCATCGCAACCGTTTTACCACGCAATGCATCGCCTTGCGCCCACGCGATTGAAGGTAAAAAAAAGCTAAGGAGCAGTAGATTTTTTAACATCAGGTGCCAACGCAAAAAATAAATCACCTTCTTGACCATGATAGGCGAGGTGTACATGCAAACGATCCGTTTTTTCATCATGGACATACAAAGCTCGGCGGTAAATTCCCAAAGCACCATCGGGCATGGCTTGTTGCATACCATCATGGTCAATTTGGATTTTCACCAACAAATCAGGAATATGTTTTTTTCCTTCTCGGTTCACAAAAATCAAAAATTCATTCATACCTTGACGTAATACTTCGGGACGTGTTTCAAAGTGAATGCTAAAATTTTCCCAAGTCTGTTCTGGCGCGGTCCATGTTGCAGATGATGAACATGCCGATAACAACAAGCACAACACGATACTAACTTTATATTTCATGAGGATTCACCTTGTTGACTATGTGCTTGTAAATACAAAAGCACTTGTTTTTTTACACCATCCGACATCGCACCATAACCTGCTTGCGCACGATGTTGTTGCATTAAATCCACGACACCAGCCCATTCCAAATCCGTATGTTGATTGGGCATGGGAGGGCGGTGACAGCTTGAACATTGTTTGGAGAACTGCTTAAATCCTAGGGATGCTTGATCGGGATAAAGATTGGGTGCAACAGAATTCATTGCTGTATCTTGGTTGCTACATCCAGCCAAAATCATCGATAGAAATAGGCAAAGACTACTTCTCTTCATGATGTTCATCGTCCTCATCTTCAGCATCACCTTTATCAGGATCATACATCATGGTCATGGCATAGACAAAGCCACCAAATACAAGCATGTATGCCAAAGCTGCTGCATGCCCCCAAGTGTACCAAGGACGTGGGCTATCGAGGCGATCCCCCCAAAAAGGCAAACTCAAAGCAAAGGCAGCCACAACGACCACAGCAATAATGGCAAAAAACCAACGTGGAACACGGCTAGAGTCTTCCAAACCTTCACCACTGGCAATAATATCATCATCACTTAAGCCTTTTTTCTTCTTAGGGCGTGATTGTCCACCACCAAACAAACGAGCATTTTCTTCATCTTCACGCCCATGCGATTGTTGCAACTCTTTTGGATTCATTTTTTCACTCCTTCAGCAAAATAAACCAATGGAAAGCTTGCCTGCCAACCATCATCACTGCTTGCCTGCACCGTGATACGATGCAAACCTTTTTTTATTTTGGGAGAAAAATGTAGCAACACATCTTTTCGCCCCGCACTTTTAAATGCAGTGTTTTGTTCATCCAATACATAATCATTCGCATTCAAACCGATAATTTTAAAGTGTACCACAGCAGGTTGATAGCGTTTATGCGTCACATTGATGCGGTAATCATAACTTGTCGTGTTTGCTAAAAGTTCAGCACGATCCACCACCAAGGTATAGGGTTGATAGTTCATGATCCCCACCACAAAAATAAATACACCCAATAGTGTGCCTGCCATCGCAGCCCGTCCTCGCCCCAAAAGAGAGCCTAGACCATTGGTTTTTTTATCACCTGAGCCAAATTTAAAACTTAATAAACCTGCACCCGTCATTTTTTTACTTTTGCTATGCAAATCATCACAAGCCGCCACACAATCACCGCAGTTGATGCAACTATCAAAGACTTGTGCTTGCCTTGGATCAATATCCAAAAAACAGCTATCCACACAGTAATTACAATGGGCACAATCATCTGAACGTGTTTCATCATAGGCAATGTGCAAGGTATCTTGGGTTTTGAATGAATGCTGCCAAACACGATAAATACACATGTATTTGCACACAAGGTGACGCATGGCTGCCACATCAATCAAAATTATCACCACACACACCAAGTAAATCCATAATAAATTTTCAGCCAAAGGCACAGGGTGCATACTGATAAACGACCAAATCACATGCGGTTCAAAGAAATACAACAAGGGAACCATTGCAAATAACATTGAAATCAATAAAAACGAGCCAAAAAGAACCGCTTTATTTAAAAGCTTATCTTTTCGCCGTGCGACTTGCATTTGCATGCCTGTCACATCCATGACCAAAGCACGTCGACCCAAGAGTTTGGCTGTTAAAGCATTGGCCCATTCAGAAATCGTATTTTGCGGACAAATCCAACCACAAAACACCGAACCCGCCCATGAATAAAGAAAAATCAATCCTGTTGCCATCATCATCCAAAAGCCCATGACAATGGCAATATCAGAAAAAGACACTTGATAGTCCAACATGTGAAAAGCACCTGCCATCATGTCAATACGAAATAAACCCGTGATAGGAATCAGCACCAAGGCAGTCACGACTAGCCATTGAGAGATACGTCGCCAACGGTGGACAGATTGCGCGCCAGGCACATGCTCTTGTTGAATGGGGATTTGTTGCAATTGTTCTTCAGCACTCATTCACTCAACCTCGCATAAGGACTTAATACTTGCAGCCTCGCTCGATACTGCTTTGTCGCGGCGGCATCCTGCGCTTGTTTTGCAAGCTGGTACATCGCTTTAAGCGCCGCTTCATGATCGGGGCGTATGCTGAGAATTTTCCCAAGCGCTTGCTTTTGCGTCAGACCACGCGGCAAAGCATGCGCCAAACTCTCAAACATCGCATCTGTCAAAGCAAAACTTGCCCAACGGTCATGCGGATTGGCTCTATATGCCAAGGCTTGTAAACGTGCTGCACTAGGCTTGCCTTGCAAAGCCTCCCATTGCGCTCGCATATCCAAACTTGTGGCAGCCCAAGCCCGCTTCAAATCTTGGCGATGTTCAGCCCGCACTGTCATTTTTTTGACAGCCGCATCAAAACTTATGCGAGATTGCAATAACCAACGCAATACACCTGGCAAAGGGCTGGATTCATAACGCATGTGTGGCAGTGCATATTCAATCACAGGCGACCACTCCCCTTGCATTTTTTTGGATGTCGAATCGCGCAATAACACCTGCGCACTGCCCCAATACCGCCCCAACCATGTCCATCCGCCTTCGCCACCCCACATGGAGCGATTGGGTGCATGGTGTAAAAGCGTTGCCGCATCTAGCATCTTGCCTTGAAAGCCAATCAAGGCGATGCGATAACCATCGACAAACACCGCATTGTGGGCAAACACATGGGCAAAGCTTCGTATCACCACTTGCATATCTTCGACATCAAATTGATTCAATGCCAACCACTGCACAAACACACCTTGCGGCGTTAAATGTTGCTTGGCGCGTGTAAATTGTTCGACAGAAAGCAATGCACCGCGCCCCACCATATCGGGATGAAACAAATCACCCATGATGACATCATAATGCTTATGTGTTCGCATCAAATAACGCCGTGCATCATCATGAATCACATGAATACGCTCAGGTAAACCGTGATTCACTTTGGCAAAATAAGTTTTTGAGGCATGAACTGCGCCTTGCGATAACTCCACTGCATCAATATGCGCTTGTGACCAAGCCAATGCGCCCGAAGCGGTGATGCCTGTTCCTAAACCCAAACACAGGACTTGCTTGGGATTACCCTGCAAAAAGAGGGGTAAACGGGCTTGATTGCGTTGCACTGCTACGGAAGTTGGATCACTGGAAGCATCCATGCGTTGTAAATCAGCCAATAAGATGCGTTGACCATCCTCACGTTCGACTACATGGGTGATAGAAACTGCATCTTCTGATTGATATAGGTCATGGGCTTGGGGTAGTTCATGGGCTAATAAACGTGCGGCAGGGGGAAAATCTTTTGCAAACCACGCCAAACAAAGCATCACGATCAAGCCACCACCCATCATCCATCCACGTTGATATTGTTTTGACCAATAAAACCCACATAACATCAACAGTATGGCGGCCACCCCCCATGTTCCTGCTGTTCCCAGTAAAGGAATCAATACAAACCCAGCCAACAAAGCACCCAAACATGCACCCAAACTATTGGCAGCATATAAGGATGCTCCTTGATTCTTATCCGCAATCAAAGGCAACCATGCCCCCAGTATCAACGTCACAGGCAAAGTACACAAGGCAATCAATCCACCTTGAAATGCCAGTGCAGCCCATAAACTATCCCATTGACTACGTTGCGCCCAGTCATTCACATAAGGAAACGCATACAATCCCAAGATGGAAAATGCCGCTGCTAACATGGGTGCCCATGCTAAAATTTTCCTGCGTGGTAGGTGTTTTGCCATGATGCTCCCCACACCAATGCCGAATAAAAACACGAATAAAATGACAGCTAAGACATATTCAGTACGCAATAAAATCATGCCAAAGGCGCGTGTCCAAGCGATTTCCAATACCAGTGCTGCCGCTCCCATGCCAGCATAAGCCAGCAAACAAGATGAGGAAAGCGTGCTAGGTTTGAATGGTTGACGGATGTTTGTAGCCGTTTGCGGCGATGGTTTGAGAGCCAAAATAAACAAGCTTATACCAATCAGAACGCCCAATCCTGCGATGGTATGTAAAGCTGAGACCCAACCCAAGATGGGAAGCAATAAAAGCGGTAACAATGCACCCAATGCACCACCCAAGGTGTTGAAGCCATACAACTGACCCAATGAAAGTTTGAGTGATTGCCCAACGCGCAACATCCAAGGGAAGGCAAAGCCCAAGGCTAAGGCTGGCAATGCTAACACCCATAGTGCCGAACTCACCTGCCAAAATTGCCACGCATCAATATGATTGACACCCAAATAAAGCCCTTGCAAGGATTGCATCATGGTTGGCAACAATATGGCATAGATGGCGACACCGATTTCAATCGCTGCGAGTGTGAATAGGCTTTTTTTCATATTTATTTGCCAACGGTGTCCAAGGAAACTACCCAAACCCAAGCCCAACATAAAAGCAGCGACAGTGACGACCACACCGATGATGGATGTCCCAAACAACAACGACAGCATACGTGTCCATAGCACTTCATACGCCAATGACGTCACACCTGAACAGGTGTACAGTATTAACAGTAATTTACTTTGTTGCTTAGGCTTCATAGATATTCACCTTTTAGATATTTGCATTGAGAAAGTCATGATCTATAGGTCATCTTTACGCTTCTCGTTCACCTGTATTTTGAGGTAAAATAGAAGGATGTCAGGTGCAAGTGGTTTATGTGATTAATTTAGAAAGGGTCTTCATTGTCAAATCTTTAGATGAATATACACCATCAATATCTTGTAAATATTTGTACGATCTATACACCTCATCAGCAACGAATAAAAAAACGTTATGTTTCCTAATTGATTTGACTTTTTCTTCTGTTAAATCAATCCCTAATGTAATTTCAATCATCACATCAATTTTTGTCATTTGTGCTGTCTTAATAAACTGCTTGTATCGCTCCCTTAGTGTTCTTTTTGCACCAATACCATAAGTTCTATTTTTAAGCTCAAAGAAAAAATAAAATTCTGTTGAGCTGTCATCTTTATCGTGTGTTTTTTTAATTTCCCTCTCATCTATTCCAATCGATGTTAAAACAGACAGAATTCTATCTTCGTAGTTAGAACCGATATCACTAATGATTGACTGATTGATACTTTCGCTAAACATCAGCATAAAAATTTGATTCGGTTCAACACCTTTTTTCTTTAAGTCAACGGCAAGAATAGAAAGGCTTTCAATAAATTTTTCACTATCTTCTGAGATAAAATTTGTCTCTTTCTTTTCCAATTTAGAAAAGAAAATCAATGATAATAACGCCCCATTTATTCTGGTTGCATACGGGCTATAAATAGTTATTTTGTCATATTCTAAAGATAATGGGTCTAATTTCTCTAATTTTGATATGTCTAATAAATCTCTTATTTTTGCTTCTTGTAAAAGCAAGTCCTTAATCATATAAAGTTTTAAACTAAAAATAAAAAGATTCAATTCAACTTTAGAAGAAACTTCATCAAGAATATCTAATAATAAGATTTGCTTTGGAGAAGCTGTTTTTATTTCACGTTTAATTTCAGTGATTATTCTTGCAATGATAAATTCAGTTCTGTTGTTTGAGTTTAAGACAGAAGCCCTCAATATTTTTATTGCTTGAGCGTCAGTCAGTTTAACTTTCACTAAATACTTCAAGAAAAAATAAAACTTCAGGTTAATATTAAATTTTTCTTTTGATATATTTATTTTATTGATTTTCATTTATCAATCTCTTTTTGGATATGCTTGGCAAGTTCTTTTATAGCAGGAACAGCGACACTATTTCCAAATTGTTTATAAGCTTGAACATCACTAACAACTATATTAAATTCATCAGGAAAACCTTGAAGCCTCCCCGCTTCTCTAGGGGATAATTTTCGTGGGTTTTTATGTTCTTGTTGAATCAAAACTTCTGAACCATCTTTATAATACCGTGCACTCAATGTACTTGTGTATTTTTCATCCACTTGGTTATCTAAAATATCACCCACTTTAATAGATACATCCATTTTTTCAGGAAACCTAAAATTAATTTTTTTGTCTAAAAATGCAATGATATAAATTCTTTCTCTATTTTGAGGTACACCAAAATCTTTCGCATTTAATACTTCAAAAAACACCTTGTACCCCAAATTTTCCAGTGTTTCTTTTACAACACGAAAAGTATTGCCTTTATCATGCCCTTTAAAACCCTTTACATTTTCTAAAAAGACTACTTTTGGCTTATGGTGTTCTATTATGCGTGCAATATCGAAAAACAGTGAGCCTCTTGTATCACTAAAGCCTTTTTTTAGCCCTGCATTTGAAAAAGGTTGACAAGGAAATCCTGCTAGAAGAATGTCAAAACTTGGTATGTCTATTGGATTTATTTGTGTAATATCACCATAAGGTACTTCTTTGAAATTTTCAAAATATGTTATTTTTGCAAACTTATCAATTTCGGAAGAAAAAACAAAATCGATGTCTTTTTTAAACACTTGTTCAAAACCTAACCTTATTCCACCGATACCTGCAAATAAATCAATGCCTTTAAACTTCGCATGAGTTTTTTTTATTTCGTTTGAAAAATCAAAGCATGTTAATTGATTGTCTTCGCTCATTCTTATTTTTTCCTTATGATTGATGGATGAATTTTAAGAAGGTGAAATCGAATATAAGGCAGGGTACATTTTATAAATTAAAAGCTATATTCACAATTGACCCCACCTCATTTCTTATTCAATATATCTATATTGCGTTCAATGATATGCAGTGTAAAACTAACAATATTAGAACCTAATCAACACCCTGACTTTTCAAATATTCTTCATACGTTCCGTGATAATCGACAATACCATCAGCGGTTAACTCAACAATGCGGGTTGCCAAAGAAGATACAAATTCCCTGTCATGGCTGACAAAAATCAACGTACCTTCATAGGCTTCCAAAGCTGTATTCAAGGCTTCAATAAATTCCATATCCATGTGGTTGGTCGGCTCATCCAACACCAATACATTTGGGCTTTGCATCATCATTTTACCAAACAACATGCGCCCTTTTTCACCACCCGATAACTTGGTCACTGATTTTTTCATATCGTGTTGGGTGAATAGCATGCGCCCCAAATAACCACGGATTTCTTGTTCGCCTTCTTCGGGTTTTTTCCATTGTGACATCCAATCAAACACCGTTAAATCTTCTTCAAAATCAGAAGAATGATCTTGGGCATAATAACCCAATTTGGCATTTTCTGACCATTTAACGATGCCATCATCGGGTGTTAATGTGCCTGCGAGACAACCCATCAAGGTGCTTTTACCAATACCATTCGCACCCAACACCGCTAACTTCTCTCCCACAGGCAACATCAAATCAAAACCTTTGAATAAATTCACACCATCAAAACCCTTGCTTAAGGACTGCAATTCCAAGGCAATACGATAAAGTTTTTTACCAGGGTTAAAACGCATAAATGGACTTAAACGACTGGATACTTTGACTTCATCGAGTTTAATTTTATCAATTTTCTTAGCGCGTGATTGTGCTTGTGTTGATTTGGAGGCATTGGCTGCAAAACGGCGTACAAAGGCTTGAAGCTCTGCAATTTCTTCACTTTTCTTTTCATTACTTTTCAAGAGTTGTTGACGCGCCAAGGTCGATGCTTCCATATAGTCATCATAATTACCAGGGTAAACACGTAATTCACCATAATCCATATCTGCCATGTGTGTACATACACTGTTCAAAAAATGACGGTCATGGGAAATGATAATCATGGTGCTGTTTTGCGCCTTGATAATATCTTCCAACCAACGAATGGCGTTGATGTCCAAGTTATTGGTTGGCTCATCCAACATGATAATTTCAGGGTTGCCGAACAAAGCTTGCGCCAATAATACGCGCACTTTCCAACCCGGTGCCAATGTTCCCATCAAGTTGAAATGATCTTCCACAGGGATGCCCATTTGCAACAATAAATCACCTGCATTGGGTTCTGCACTGTAGCCATCCAGTTCAGCAAATTCACCTTCCAATTCACCTGCACGCATCCCATCTTCTTCGGTCATTTCAGGCTTGGCATAAATAATGTCGCGTTCTTCTTTGATCTTCCAAAGCTTTTCATAGCCCATCATCACAGTATCCAACACCGTGCAATCTTCAAAGGCGAAGTGATCTTGACGAAGTTTCCCCAAACGTTCATGCATATCAATGGCCACATGCCCTGCGGTTGGCTCTAAATCTCCGCCCAAAATTTTCATAAACGTGGATTTTCCGCAACCATTTGCACCAATCAAACCGTAGCAATTACCATCGCCAAACTTCACTGAAATATTTTCAAATAGGGGTTTATCCCCAAACTGCATGGTGATACCTGAGGTACTAATCAAAACGCCAAACTCCTTCATCCAACATATAAGGTGGCGCATGATGCTGTCCTTCGTTTAGATGTATAGAGACTATTCACATGTAAGTATTAAACTTCGCTGCTATGCCCACTTTACTCTTTAAATTACGCCACGTTCCTGATGATGAAGCCGAAGAAGTTCGAGAGCTTTTACAAGCACACAACATTGAATTTTATGAAACAACGGCAGGTACTTGGGGGATTTCCTTGCCTGCTTTATGGCTGCATCACGATAAACAACTGGAAGAAGGGAAACGTCTGATTTTAGACTACCAACAAACCCGCGCCCAACATGCACAATCAATGTATCAAAAACAATGTCAAAGCGGTGAACAACGCACAATATGGACGCTCATTCAAGAATCACCGTTTAAATTTTTCGGCTATGTTTTTGCTATTTTATTTATGTTCTATTTGGTTACTATACCTGTCACTTTCTTGTTTCATTGACACCCTCCCCGCCATGAATAGTGAGAATTCCTCCTGCGCTATTCAAGGGCAGCCATTTTTCTAATAACTGATGTTACGCACTATTCACGGAGCGCTAAAGATTCCATGTATTTTTTTGCCACAGAGTCACAGAGACACGGAGAAAAATATAGGCTTATGCAGTAACGCGTAAAAATGTTACGAATTTCGCATGAAACACATGCTTATTCTCAAGTACGTCACCCTCGAGTGCTTGTATCGAGGGTCTTTTGTTTCAAATCATAGATCCCCGATACAAGATTTCGGGGATGACGCTGTTTTTTACAAGGTGGGTAACATCAGTTAATAAAAGAAACAGAAGAAG
>JAUZQO010000051.1 GCA_030950925.1 Mariprofundaceae bacterium | reverse complement strand
CGCCAGCGTGGTAACAATGAGGCATGGACATTGATGGGTGCAATACTCGGCGTATCCAACCAAGATTTCGGTAAAATCATACCAAAAGCGACCACCACCAAAAAATCAGCCTTTTTATGCTGTAACCAAGCCAAAGCATCGGCATCATCACGCAAGGATTCAGGCGTTAAGACATCAATATTTTCAGCCAAAGCAGATTTTTTTACAGCACTGGGTGTGAGCTTCATGCCGCGCCCTGATTGACGGTCAGGTTGCGAGACCACACCCACGACTTCCATATCAGGTTCTTGCATCAATGCTTCCAAGTACGGCACTGAAAAATTGGGTGTTCCAGCAAAAACAATTCGCATCATGTGTTCCTTTTAGTCGTGGTAGAATTTAAGCATTTTTTTACGAATCATTTTACGTTTTAAGGGTGATAAATAATCTACAAACAATTTGCCATCCAAATGATCAAATTCATGCTGCAAAGCAACCGCTTCAAAACCTTCGAAATCTTTCTCGTGTTGCACGCCTTTTAAATCCATCCAACGCAAACGCACTGCATCGGGGCGTTCCACATCTTCATAAATTTCAGGTACCGAAAGACAGCCTTCTTCATAGGTTGTCATACGCTCACTGCGCCAAATAATTTCAGGATTAATCCATACTTTGAGGTTCTTTTTTGGTGGTTCTTCTTTGACATCATTGTCATTATCATAACGACCACTGCGCCAATCAGTATCCGTGATTGCCAAGCGCAACGAAGCACCCACTTGTGGTGCTGCCAAACCCACACCTGGCGCGTCATACATGGTTTCAGCCATATCTAGTACCAATGTTTTTATGTCATCCGAACAAGGATCTAAAACAGGCTTTGCCACCTGCAATAACATCTCATCGGGATAAATTAATATTTTACGAACGGTCATAAATCTTTCCTCTTTTAGAATCACTTCTTCCCCAATAAACATTTATTCCCCATGTATTTTAGAACGGAAAAATCGGGTATAAAGTGTTTATACAACCTTCTTCTGATTTCTTCCCTAGGTAGAAAGAAACGTTGCAACCTATCACTATATTCTTGTTTTAAACCCTTCGAAAGTATGACGCAATCATTGTCATTCAGAGCTCATTAAGCTGGTATGAGTTTTTCATAAAACTGAGATTCTGGCTCATGAATATAACATGACATGTCTGGATTCAAGTCAGCATATAGTTTTTTCGCAATAAAATATGCCAATGTAGCGGGAACTGCATTACCCACCATTTTATACCCAGTCAATACACTTTTATAATAAAACGCATGTGTATCGGGAAATGTTTGAATTCTAGCACACTCACGAACACTCAAACGACGGTATAATTTTTCTTTCCCTGGAACAAATACACGAATATTTTGTTCGATAAAGACCATTTTTGGTGCTTGAGGGTGAATCGGTGCATGGCGACCACCTGCTTGAATTGTAAACGATTGTTCATCCCAAGCACGGACACGGTTACGCGACATGTATATGCTTGAGAACCCGCCAGTTAAATATTCATGGTTGGGCAAAGCACAATCATCGCCATTACTATGGTTTTTATCTTTAGCGGCAAGTGCAGAACCTCTTATATTATAAATAATATCTTTTAAACATCTCTTTTGTTTGAAAGGGGTTGGAAATTCAAATATTTTATCCAAATCCTCGCGAATACCAATAAAAAACACCCTCTTTCTATCTTGTGGCACCCAATAATCCGAGGCGTTCAGCATAGTAAATGATAGATTATACCCACTTTCTTTAAATAATTTTTGAATAGATTCCATAGCATTCGTATGCCTTGATGCCAGCATTCCCGATACATTTTCTGCAACAAAAAACTTAGGCTGTTTGTCCCTTAAAATGCGAATAAATTCATAAAAAAGCTGTCCTCGTTTATCCTTAATCCCCCGCAGTGTCCCTGCTTCACTCCAACTTTGACAAGGAGGTCCACCAATAATACCGTCGCAATCGGGTATTTCGTATGACGCTACATCACGAATTGATTTACGGTTAAGCTCTACATGAGGAAAGTTTTTTTCGTAGGTTTCCCAAATATCCTTGTCGTATTCATTGGCCCAAACTGTTTGGAAGCCTGCTTTTTCAAAGCCAAGGTCAAGCCCTCCTGCACCTGAAAATAATGAAATAATATTCATTAATTTGCTTTGAAAAGTAAGCGCTTAATGGCTATTTGATTGGCTTCATTATTGGGGTTAGGTATGTTCTTATCTTCAACCACAACACCTTCTGTAGCTTCTAATTCATCGCTATCTTCTTGTGAAAATTCATTTTCTTGTTTATAGAGGTATTTAAAGGTTTTACGTTTTGAAAGCTTCTTTCCTTCTGTATGAATTGTAATATTCTGATTTAAATAAAACGTTGCTTTTGGGTGAGATATATTCAGTTGCAATGCACCTAAATTTGACATTAAAGCACTCCTTACTTTATTAAACTAGCGGCTAAAGCCAAAGCCTCTTTAAGTTTACTTGGTTCTGTGCCGCCAGCCATGGCCAAATCAGGTTTGCCACCGCCTTTACCGCCGCAAATTTGGGCCACTTCGCGCACGATATGACCTGCGTTGTAGGTGTTGGTTAAATCTTTGGTAACCCCTGCCACAAGTTGCACTTTTTCGCCTTTGATTTGACCAAACACAATCACGCCAGACTTGAGTTTACTTTTGGCTTTATCCATAAAGTCACGCATGTCTGCCACATCTTTGACTTCAGCAGTCAGTAATTTGATGCCGTTTACACCTTTGGCAGTGCCAATCAGCTCATCCAACTGCCCAGTCGATGCTTTTGCTTTCACCGACTGTAGTTCTTTTTCTGCATCTTTCAGCTTGGTTTGCAATGCTTTCACTGCATCCACCACTTCATTTGGGCGCACTTTCACTTGGTTTGCAGCCGTATTTAAGGCATCTGTATCTGCCACAAAGGATTCATAAGCTGCCTTACCCGTCAAAGCCTCAATACGGCGCACACCTGCGGCAATACCTGCTTCAGATACCATGCGGAACACACCAATGTCTCCGGTTCGCTTCACATGTGTGCCACCGCAAAGCTCAGTGGAGAAGCCAGCCGATACCACACGCACTTCATCACCATATTTCTCACCAAACAACGCCATCGCACCCGATGCCACTGCTTCATCTTGGGTCATTAGTTTGGTTGCCACCACATCATTCGCCCAAATTGCAGCGTTTACAGATGCTTCAATGCTTTTCTTTTCTTCTTCGGACATGGGTTGATGATGGCTGAAATCAAAGCGTAACCGCTCTGGATTGACCAATGAACCTGCTTGTTTGACATGCTCACCCAATACATCACGTAACACGGCATGCATCAAATGGGTTGCTGTATGATTACGCGCAATGGCAGCTCTGCGCTCACCTTGTACCTCAAACATAGCTGTTGAACCCACAGCCAATGAACCTTTCGCTACTTTGCCGATATGTACAAACAAGTCAGATAACACTTTTTTGGTGTCGCTCACTACAAATTCAGCATCTTTATTGCGAATGATACCAATATCACCTGCTTGACCACCCGATTCGGCATAAAATGGCGTTTGATTGGTAATCAACCAAATTTCATCACCTTCTTTTGCAGTTTGCACAGCTTTATTCCCTGCAATCAGCCCTAAAATGGCGCCTTCTGCGCTTAGTGTCGTGTAACCCAAGAAATCCGTCGCACCATGTTGCTCATGGATTTCAAACACGCCTTTGGGCAATGGCGCTTCGCCCGAACCACCCCAAGCAGCTCTTGCCCGCGTGCGCTGCTCTTCCATGCACACTTCAAAACCATCCATATCTAGTTTGATATTCTGACCTTTGAGAATATCCGCCGTTAAATCAGTCGGAAAACCAAAGGTGTCATACAAGGTAAACAGTGTTTTTCCAGGGATTGTGCCACCCTCACCTGCATCACTCACGGCTTGCTCAACCAATTTCAAACCTTTATCCAAGGTTTTGATAAAGCGTTCTTCTTCAATGCGAATCACCTGCTCGATATTGCCTTGCGCTTCTTTAAGCTCGGCAAAATGGTCGCCCATTTCATCCATCAAGGCTTGTACAAGCTTAAACATAAAGGCTTCTTTCATGCCCAATAAACGTCCATGACGGCAAGCTCTGCGCAAAATACGGCGCAAGACAAATCCGCGCCCTTCATTGGATGGCAACACACCATCAGCGAGCAAGAACGACACAGAACGCAAATGATCCGCCAATACGCGAAGCGACACATCTTGCTCATCTTTGTCACCCAACTTAATGCCTGTCACATCAGAAGCTGCATCAATCAAATGCCTAAATAAATCAATGCTGTAATTGTCGTGTGTACCCTGCAATACCGCCGCCACACGCTCCAAACCCATGCCTGTATCCACAGATGGTTTGGGCAATGGGTTTAATGTGCCTTCTTCATCGCGGTCATACTGCATAAATACCAAATTCCAGATTTCCACATATCGATCACCGTCTTCTTCGGGTGTACCTGGAGGACCACCCCAAACGTCTGCACCATGATCATAAAAGATTTCTGAGCAAGGACCACAAGGCCCAGTATCACCCATACTCCAGAAATTATCCTTTGCACCAATTCTAGCAATTTTATCTTCGCTAATACCGATGACTTTGACCCATAAATCATAGGCTTCATCATCATCTTCAAACACGGTAACAAACAAACGCTCTTTATCGAGATTCAATTCAACAGTCAGAAATTCCCAAGCAAAAGCAATCGCATCTTGTTTGAAATAATCACCAAAAGAAAAATTACCCAGCATCTCAAAGAAGGTGTGATGACGAGAAGTATGTCCAACATTTTCCAAATCGTTGTGTTTACCACCCGCACGCACACACTTTTGACTAGAAGTGGCTCGAATATACGAACGTGTTTCATCACCCAAAAACACATGTTTAAAAGGAACCATGCCCGCATTGGTAAACATCAATGTCGGATCGCCATGTGGCACAAGTGAGCTTGATTCGACTATCTCATGCCCTTTACTTGCAAAATAACCAAGAAACTTCTTACGAATTTCCGATGTTTTCATCTTTTCAACCCTCATCTTCACCATTCAATGCATCCATAATCGTGGCTGCATCAAATCCTTTATTCCTTAAATAACGTGCCTGTCGTTGCCACACCTTGGCATCATCTCGCCGCTTGCATGTTGCATCTCGCTTGCGTAACAATGTCAAACACGCTTCTTTGGCATCATAGACTTCATTGACCGTATCCAAAGCTTGTTGCAATGCTTCTTCATTCACACCTTTTTGCCGTGCTTTCTCCGCTGCGAACCAAGGTGCTTCACCTTTTTTCAAGCG
The DNA here is from genome assembly GCA_030950925.1 of Mariprofundaceae bacterium. Lineage (GTDB taxonomy): Bacteria > Pseudomonadota > Zetaproteobacteria > Mariprofundales > Mariprofundaceae. Next base: position 34,057 of record JAUZQO010000051.1, on the reverse strand, counting down.
ATAACGTAAAAATGCTTCGGCATAACGAGCATCGCTGACATAACCATAATGTTTTAACTGCTCAACGACTGATTCGGCAGCAATCTCATCAAAACCTTGTACAGACAACTTTCGCAGTAACTCAACTTCGCAATACTCACGCAATGTAAGCCAACGCAAAGCAGCACTGTATGCAGCTTTTATTTCAGGATTCATGCCATTAAAACTTATGCTTTACCGTCTTCAACCTGATCTTTCTCATTATCCACCATGCCCAAATCCACCCGCACTTTATGTTCAATATCTGCCAATAAATCAGGATGTTCTTTTAAATATTGAATGGCTTTATCACGCCCCTGTCCAATACGTTCATCCCCTACCGCATACCAAGCCCCACTTTTCTTCACATGCTCAAAATCCACACCCATATCCACCACTTCACCCACATGTGAAATCCCTTCACCATACATAATAGAGAATAATGCCAGCTTGAATGGTGGAGCCAGCTTATTTTTCACCACTTTCACTTTGGTGGTGTTACCCAACACTTCATCGCCCTTCTTAATCGAGCCTGTACGGCGAACATCCAAGCGGATGGAGGCATAAAATTTTAATGCATTACCACCCGTCGTTGTTTCAGGGTTGCCAAACATCACACCAATTTTCATGCGCATTTGATTGATGAAAATAATGGTTGTTTTGGAGCGAGAAATTGAGCCAGTGAGTTTACGCAAAGCCTGTGACATCAAACGTGCCTGCAAGCCCATGTGTGAGTCACCCATATCACCTTCAAGTTCGGCTTTGGGGGTCAGTGCAGCCACTGAATCCACCACAATAATATCCAGTGCTCCCGAACGGGTCAGCATATCCACCACTTCCAAAGCTTGTTCACCACAATCAGGTTGTGAAAGAAACAAATCATCCACATTTACGCCTAATTTTTCGGCATAAGTTGGGTCAAGTGCATGTTCGGCATCCACAAAAGCTGCTTTTCCACCCAACTTCTGGGCTTCAGCAATCGCATGCAATGCCAATGTGGTTTTACCCGAAGATTCAGGACCATAAATTTCAACAATACGACCGCGTGGATAACCAGCAATACCCAGTGCAGCATCCAAAGCCAATGAACCAGAAGGAATCACATCAATAGCAACACGCGTTTGGTCACCCATACGCATAATAGTGCCTTTACCAAATTGACGTTCAATTTGTGCCAATGCAGTGCTTAACGCTTTATCTTTATCCGACATGTGACCTCCCAACTCAAACAATCCTGGCGAACAGTATCATGTCCCTTCCAAGCAACAACCGAAGCTTATCGCTAGCGTTTTTTACATGTTCGACTTTTGCTAGTGTTTTTCATACCCTGCGCCGACTCTTTCATCGAGGTGGTTTGACATGGGCGAAAAACAAGCAATTTTAGCATTGGCAGACGGGCGTATTTTTCATGGTATTGCTTTAGGAAAACACGGAAACACCGTGGGTGAAGTTTGTTTCAATACATCACTCACAGGTTATCAAGAAATTCTAACCGATCCTTCTTACACCAACCAAATCATGACGTTTACTTACCCTCACATCGGTAACGTGGGAATCAACGTAGATGATATGGAATCTGAAAAAATTGCCTTGCGCGGCTTGGTTGTACGCGCACCATCTCGAAAAACATCCAACTACCGCGCGACTGAAAGCTTGGAAACATGGCTTGAACATCAAAATATTGTGGGTATTGCCGATATTGATACACGCGCATTGGTGCGTCATTTGCGTGACCATGGCGCACAACATGGGGTGATTGCATCAGATGATATGTCTGAAGCAGAAGCTGTTGCCAAAGCACGGGCTTGGTCTGGCTTGGTCGGCGTTGATTTGGTCGGACAGGTCAGTTGCAAGGAAGCTTATACATGGGAGCAAGGCAGCTACCTTCTTGATGAAGCAAAACATCATACCCCCACGTTCAACAAACATATTGTAGCATTGGATTTTGGTTGCAAACGTAACATTTTCAGAAAACTTGCTGATCGCGGCTTAAAAGTATCGGTTGTTCCAGCCCAAACATCTGCACAAGCTATTTTAGCTATGAATCCTGATGGCATTTTTCTATCCAATGGACCGGGTGATCCATCGGCTGTGGGCTATGCAGTGGAAACTATTCGTGAGCTACTTGATAGTGACACACCCATTTTTGGCATTTGCATGGGGCATCAATTGTTATCCCAAGCTTTGGGGCTTAAAACATTCAAGTTGAAATTTGGACACCGTGGTGGTAACCATCCTGTCAAAGATGAAACCACTGGTAAGATTGAAATCACCAGCCAAAACCATGGTTTTGCCGTGGCCGATGATATGATGCCTGACAATGTTGAAATCACTCATCGTTCTTTGTTTGATGGCACTGTGGAAGGTTTAAAGGTCAAAAACAAGGCTGTTTTCTCCGTACAGTACCATCCAGAAGCCAGCCCTGGTCCTCATGATGCGGATTATTTATTTGATCGTTTTTCAGATTTACTGGTCACAACGCTCTAATTCTAGAGCAACCTACTTCAAGATGAGCTATTTACTCATGTTGATATTAGCATTCAGTGACGAAATTGAGCTGCTATTTCTCCCTCCATACTCACCAAATTTATAACGCATGAGCATCAAACCAATTTTTACCTACACCTATATCCACATCCAATGGAACATTGAGTGTTACTGCAGTTTGCATGCACTCTCGCATGATGCTGCTCACTTGTTCCAGCATAGCATCAGGGCATTCAACAATCAGTTCATCATGCACTTGTAAGATCATTTTGGCTTGAGGTGCTTCTTGTTTTAAGCGTTCATGCAACGTAATCATCGCGACTTTGATAATATCTGCTGCCGAACCTTGGAGTGGCGCATTGACAGCCGTGCGTTCGGCATAGGCTTTACGCATACCATTACTACTGTTGATATCAGGCACAACCATGCGATGCCCCAATAATGTTTCCACATAGCCTTGGCTACGCGCCGTTTCCAATGTCTCATCCATAAACATTTGAATGGTTGGGAATTGTTCAAAATAACTTTCGATAAATGTCTTGGCTTCCGTGCGAGAAATATCGAGTTGTTTGGCAAGACCAAATGCACTCATGCCATACAAAATACCAAAGTTGACCGCTTTGGCACAGCGACGCATATCACCTGTGACTTCTTCAATCGGCACATGTTGAATCGCTGCCGCCGTAGCTGCATGAATATCACGACCGTCTGCAAACGCTTGCATCAAATTGCTATCTTGAGAGAAGTGCGCCATCAAACGCAATTCAATTTGTGAATAATCAGCAGCCAGTAAACTATATCCTTCTTGAGCTACAAAGGCCTTGCGAATTTCCCGACCTTCCAATGTACGAATGGGGATATTTTGTAAATTGGGTTCAGAAGAAGATAAGCGACCAGTGGTGGTGACCGCTTGGTTATAAGAGGTATGAATACGCCCTGTTTGCGCATGAATCAATTTGGGCAAAGTATCGGTATAGGTGGATTTAAGCTTAGATAAACCGCGCACTTCCAAAATCAAACGGGGTATCTCATGTTGGTCGGCGAGTTTTTCCAACACCGATTGACCTGTTGCCCATTGTCCTGATTTGGTTTTTTTACCACCTTCCAAGCCCAATGTTTCAAACAATAAAACGCCGAGTTGTTTGGGTGATTTGATATTAAAGACTTCACCTGCTGCCTCATGAATGGCTGCTTCCAAAGATGTAATACGTTCACCAAACTTTTCAGAGAGTCGCGCCAATTGCGTGGCATCAATACTTGCCCCTATCCATTCCATATCGGCTAACACCAAAGCCAGTGGCAATTCAATGTCATCATGGCGTTGGATACGGGTATTTAATCGCTCTTTCAGGGTTTGCGTTAAACGAAGTGTCACTTCAGCATCTTCACAAGCATATGGTACTGCAATATCCAAAGGCACCAAATCAAAGGTAATTTGTTTCACACCTTTGCCTGCAACATCAGAAAAAGCAATGCAATCATGATTTAAATATTTTTTAGCCACACTGTCCATATTTGCCGCTTGGCCTGCTTCATCAATATACGCCATCAACATGGAATCATAGACAATTCCACGCAAGTGAACGCCTGCTTTACGCAACACTTGCACATCATATTTTAAATTATGACCACACTTGGCTTGGGTTGCATCTTCCAATAAAGGACGAAGTGCGTCTAAAACTTGCGCGCGAGGCAGTTGTTTGGGGGTCGTATCCAATAAATTATCAGAGCGATGACCGACAGGAACATAAAAACCTTCACCTGCTTGCGTGGCAAAGGATAAACCCACCAGATCAGCATCATGGCAATGCAATGATGTGGTTTCTGTATCCATGGCAAACAATGAGGATTCACGAAGTTGTTGGATGAGTTGGTGTAACTTGGCTTCGTCATCAACGATGTGATCGATGCGTGTTTGATTGGGTATGGATGCTTCGGTAATTTTTTCAGCAGTTGGGGGTTCTTCTTGATCACTATCACTAAATTCCGCCGTTAAACGTCGAAATTCCAGTTCTTGGAAACATGAGGCTAGGGCAGGACGATTGGGTGATTGCACTTGTAAATCATCCAAGCCAAGCGGCACGGGTGTGTTCATATCCAAGGCCACCAAGCGATAGGATAAACGTGCATCTTCGGCAAACTCAATCAGGTTTTCGCGCCGTTTCTTTTGTTTAATCTCGGCAGCATGTTCTAAAACACCTTCCAAATCACCGTAAGTATTGAGTAAATCCAATGCTGTTTTCGGACCAATGCCAGGAACACCAGGGATGTTATCGGCAGAATCACCTGCTAGAGCCAGTAAATCATGGACTTTAATGGGTTCAACACCCCATTTTTCTTTGACTTCCTCAATACCATATTCTTTATGACGCATGGTATCCAACATCCAAACCTTGGCAGATACCAGTTGCATCAAATCCTTATCGGTGGAGACAATGGTCACATCCCAATCTTTGGCTTCAGCTTGTTTGGCAAGGGTGGCAATCACATCATCCGCTTCATAATGATCCACGCATATGCGGGCAATATTAAAAGCATCGGTGACATCAAACACAGCTTGCCATTGTGGCACCAAATCTTCAGGCATGGGTGGACGATGCGCTTTGTATTCAGCATACATCTCATTGCGAAATGTGCCGCCCTTCGGGTCAAAAATCACCGCAACATGGGTGGGTGATAAATCTTTAAGAATACCACGCAGCATTTGAACATAACCAAAGACTGCATTGGTCGGCTGCCCTTTGGAGTTGGATAAATTGTGTTTGACAGCATGAAATGCACGAAATACATAATTGGGACCGTCAATGAGAACTAAGTGGGGCATAGTGAACCTTTCAAATGATTGTTTTGTCATAGACCTTTGTACTATGGTTCATTTTTAGGCGAATGAAGGCAAAAAATGGCATGGTTCAGAGGTCTAGTTGAATGGTTGGGGAAGATACTCACTTCATCACCTGCTTGCCATGCTGGATATTTTTGCATGCAAAGCTTGAAAAGTTCACTTTGAAGGATGGATTGCAACCATCTGAGAGTGTTGGGATAAGGCGTAACGCTTGATTTTCCTTCAAACCAGGTCGGCTCGACCATGCTAAATTGACGGATGAAGGGAGCGATTGCTATATCCACAAACGAACGGTGTTTGCCAGCCAAGTATGATGAATATTTCAAGGACTGTTCGATGTCTTGCAAAAATATCCCGCACGAGTCGCGATATTGGGTTTGTGTGTATTCGGGGAAGCGATTGGCATATTTATAATGATCCAAATCACATTTGAATGCATGATCATTGTCATGGATCAATGGGTGTGATGCTGTATTTAACCAAGCCTCTGGATCAGATTTCTGGCATGCCCAAAGCATAATATCGTGACTTTCATCCAGTATTTTTCCATTTTCACAGATCAAAACAGGCACAGAAGCTTTGTTTGAAGCCTGTAAAAGTTCAGGTGGTTTATTTTTAAGTGTAACTTCACGCAATTCAACGACAACACCACTATACAGTAATGCCAAACGTGCGCGGATGGCGTAAGGGCACCGTCGAAATGAGTAGAGAATAGAAAAAACTTTTTGTGTCATCTTACCGTCAATATTTTATCAAGATTTGCGCGTAAAATTGCGACACTATTTAGCTTTGCCGTGGGTGCGTGATTGCACAGACTTTGACAGCTTATGGATTCAAAACCTATGCCAAGGCGTTGGCATTGCTCTGTTAGGGAAAGTCCGCCCATATCACGGCAGTTTTGACCATGACAAACTTGAATGGGGGCTGTTTTTGTTGCAGCTTTTGGCTTTGCCATGAATTGTCCTTTTTACGGTTGGTTGATATGATAATAAAGGAAAGAAAGGTCTTGACATATTCATTTTTATGAATCTTTTCCACAATTTTACTTTTAAATGCACGTAAGTTGTTGTTTTCTTTTCTGTTCACATGCATAAACCTTTTAAGTTATTGTTTTATTTAAATTATTATAAGTATGCCTAAATTTTAATCATTGTGTCATATTGGCTTAGAATATGACAAAATGGCACCTTTTCACAGCTTTATCCCCAGACTTATCCACAGCTTACTTAAAGTGACTCAACAACTGTAAAATAGATTACAATTGCAGTGCAATATGGCAATGATAGGAAGGCATATCCAAATCCAGAAGTGTTTGAGGCTCTAAGCCATCCTTTAATAGTTGCTCTCTTATATTGTGTAAGTTGATACCTGCATCACGCATTTCTGAGGCAATATTTTCAGGCATTAAGTTCTCAAGATCCAAGGCACTGATAGCCGTTAGTGTGATGTTGATGTCATTTTTTCCGTGAGGTTTGATGCAAATGAATAACTGTGTTGCAGAGCCTTGAATCTCTGGAGGTTTAGGCAAATCAATACCCTCGGGGATCCAGTGCTTGGCTTGTTCCCATGTGGATTTTTTTAAGCCTTGTTGGAGCAAGGGAAACCACGGAAGTTTGACATCCAATAAAGAAAGTTGGCTCACCAAGCCTTGAAAAATACGGATAATCAAAAACAAATTAGCAGGGGCGGCCGAACGAAACCACCACTTATCATCACCGAGCAATAACTCAACAGATGCGCTTAAATCCCACTGTTCGACATCAAAGGCGCGTTCCTCAATAAAGGGGCGGCATAGCAATTGAATCAAGGTGGGAAGCTTGGCTTCAATATATTGCAATTTATGTTCATCAAAGCCCATGGAAGCAAACAGAGATAAAAGGTTGATATGTCGATCACCGCGTGCCACCAAAATCATATTGAGCAATGCCAAGCGCGGCATCTCATCGACGTGAATCATGCAACCAAAATCCAACAATGTGGTTTGTGGTTCTTTTATATCATCACTGAATAACATATTACCAGGGTGAGGATCGCCATGCACCAAGCCTGCTTGAAATAGGCTTTGAAACATGGTTTGCATCAAGGTTCGCGCCACAAACAAGCGTTGTGGCAAGGCCCACTTGGCAACTTCCGAAAGCCGTACACCCTCTGCCCAACTTTGTACCAAGATATTTTTACGGCATAACAAAGGGTAAGTGCTCGGAACATGCAGGCCTTGCACATGGACAGAACCTGAAAAAAGCATTTGTTGCTTCATTTCATGCAAATAATCCAGTTCTTCATGGATATTCTGCTTTAATGTCTGCTTATAGGCCTGCATATCAAAGCCCCATGTTTTGGCAGGCCCTGCGGCAGGCATCAAACCAGCGAGTGTCATTTCAGCTTGCATGGCTTTGGCAATATCAGGGTATTGAATTTTAATAGCTACGGTTTCACGGACATTGAGCTTGGCGCGATGGACTTGTCCCAAAGATGCCGCAGCTTGACTTTCTTCCATGCTTTCCAACATCATCAACACTGGTTTCCCCCATGCTTTCTCTAACACAGGCAACATTTTTTCCAGCGACCAAGGCTCAACCGATTGGGTTAATATTGCATATTCGGATTCATCACCCATACCCGCCAAGACTTGCCCCACCTTCATGGGTAAGCCGCGTGAGCCAGCCAAAATATCGCTCAAAGCGTATCGGGCTTGTTGTTTAACATCATCATTATCGGCTTGTCGTAAGGCTTTGATCGCCCAAGCCGTGCGAATCAGGCGGTAGGTGCGTTGAATTAGTGGGAACATGGTAACTCATAAGCCTCAGGTGCAATACCTTCATCTTGCATGGCTTGATACAGGGTCGGGTGTTGAAATTTCAGTGTTATATCCACCAAGGCACGCATAGCATAAGCCTCATTGACCATCAAATACCCTCCCACCACAGCTAAATATTCGGCTCGCTCTGTCACCCGCTGGCGTGCTTTGGCACGGAAATCAAGCGGTACAATGCGTAAAATACGTTGGACTTGTTGCATGGTCTTTTCATCCCAAGCCAATGATGTGGGTAAATCAGGCAATTCATTCAAATCATCTTCGGTAAGAATTTGAGATAGAATCAAGGTGATACCACAATCACTAAGAAAGCGTTGTTGCAAACGATGATCGCATTGCTCTATATCACTCAAAGCATGAATTCCATCATGTTTTAACAAAGCTTGGGTATCTTGTTCAATATGATTGCATTGTACTTCAAGCGTGGCTTGTACTTGCTCTGTGGCGTGAATCAGTAAACTCACCGTACCATTTTCAGCACACCAACCGTAGCCGTCTTTGTATTGTGTCTGAAAGCCCAAACAATCACCAAGAAAGCTTGCGCTTTGTTCAGGATTGGGGACAAAAATATGGGTGGCAATAGCAAAATACATGCGTAATAAACCTCTAAAATTCATGGTGTTGGGCGCAAGATGATGGATTGACATGCTCATGGCTATGATACATCACCTATCCATGTCACCCTTGGGTGCTTGTATCGAGGGGTCTTTGTTTGAATCAATAGATGCCAGATAAAAGATTTCTAGCATGACGTTAAGTTCATCATTGAATTTCTATCGCTTATTTGTGCCTTAAAAGGCGAAGCTCTACCATACCGCCCTATGCGTTTATCCAAAGAGTTTAGAGAACAGTTTTCCCAACAAGAAATGCGTACCCATGGACGTAAAAATGGCTTTGTGACCGACGGTCAAGAAAAGCGTTTGCTACATTGGTTGCCAAAAATTGGGCTGCCCAAAGATACAACCTTAAACGATGCCAATATCGCCAATGAATCGCCGATTGTGATGGAAATTGGTTTTGGTAATGGTGACTTTTTGGTCTATACCGCAAAAAATCATCCTGATTGGACATTGGTCGGCGTTGAAATTTATTTGCCAGGTGTAGCAAAAGCAGTTGCGCGCTTGGAAGATGCGGGGGTGATTGAGCAAACACGGATTACCCAATTGCCTGCGCAATATGTATTGGAACATCAAGTGCAAGTTGAGCAGTTGGATGGGATCATTATCAATCATCCCGATCCTTGGCCAAAAGCCAAGCACCATAAACGACGGATTATTCAAAAAGATATGGCGAACTTGATGGTCAGCCGTTTGAAAGTCGGTGGTTTTATTCAGTTGGCATCGGATATTGATGAACTGGCTGAATGGATGCGTGATATTCTCGATCACACAAAAGGCTTACGCAATGTGGCAGGAAAAGGTGGTTATATTGAGCGTACTGATGATCGTATTTTCACCAAGTTTGAACAACGGGGCATCCATGCTGGGCGTATCAGTCAGTTTCTACATTATGTGAAGGAGTGAATGTCACATGATTATCAAAGAACGTGACCCTTATGAAGCTCAGAATAACCTAGAAAAAGCAGGTATGAAGGCTGAAGAGAAGATGGCTTGGTATTTAAAACGTGCTTTTTCTAAATCCAAGGATATTGATATTTTTCATGATGTAAGATTGCAATTTGATGAAAATGATTACTTACAAATGGATCACTTGGTCTTTCATCCATATGGTTTTCTGTTGATTGAAAGTAAAAGTGTGAGCTCGGAAGTACGTATTGATCGGCATGGTCATTGGGAACGGTTATGGAACAAGCAATGGGTGGTGATGCCATCCCCCGTCCGGCAGGTTGAGGTTCAAGCGGATAGTTTTTATCAAATTTTAAAAGAAAAATCAGTATTTTTGAGGACGAAGGTTATTTTTGGTTTGCTTCAACGAAATTTTGATCGTTGTCCTTTCGATACCATCGTTGCTATTTCAAATCTTGGAAGAATTCGTGGGCATCATGATGATAAAGTGATGAAAGCCGAAGATGTTTGTGATGCAGTAAAGCAACACATCCTTGTATATGCCAAGCAGCGAAAAAATAATGATAAATATATGCCCACGTTGTTTCGTGAGGAAGAGCGCAAGAAAATGAAATCCTTTCTTCTTCATGCTCATCAACCCAAATATAAAAAAACAGCTAAAAAGTCAACCAAAAAAATCATGGGTTCAATAAGGGTTAACAAACCTAAATCTTCAAAATTACCACCGCCTTCATTGCCTTTGATTTGTAAAAAATGCCATGAATCATTTGAAATACGATATAAATATAGTTTTTATTTATATTGCCCCAATTGCCGAACTAAACCCAAAACATTGCAAGCAAGCTGTCCACAGTGTCAAGCTGATGTAACATTGGAACGTCAAGTGGGAACACGTATTGTTGAATATCAATGTCAAAATCATGCCAAACACTTGGGTGTTTTTCATACCAATCGAGAGATTTACACGAGGGATAACAAATGAGTTTAACAACCAATAAAAACCAACTGGTGATGACTGCTGTACAAGGTGGTGTAGCAGCAGCCCAACAATGGGCACCCTTTGAAGTCGGTAGCAACGGTGAAATTTTTTCTTGGCCTTCCACAGGTGGTATTACTTACAACGTCAAAATTGGTGATTCTGTGTTTGGCTGGGCTGGCGAACATATTGAAACGGGTGTTTCCAGCACGTTGGATCACAAAAGTGCCAAGCGTGCGTTGGGTTATCAGTTTATGTCTTGTTGTGGTAATCAAGTTCGGGTGGTGTCTGGTGAAGCCAAAGGAGAGATCGGCACAGTGTTGGGGCATCATGGTGGTGTGGATCATTTGATGCTGGATTTCCCTGATAGTACGCTCGAAAAGCTGACGTGTGATGATAAATTCTTGGTCAAGGGGCATGGTCAAGGTTTGAAATTTATCGACCATGATGATGTTTATATTTACAACCTTGATCCTTTTCTTTTACAACAATGGGGCTTAAACGAACGTGAGGATGGCAAGATTGAAGTGCCTGTGCATGTGATTGTGCCTGAATATGCGATGGGCAGTGGTATTGGGGCATTATCGGTGACCACGGGGGATTATGATATTTTATGCCATGATGAGAGCATGGTGAAAGAGCATGGTTTGGATAAGTTATGCTTTGGTGATTTTGTTGCCGTGTTGGACCATGATAACCGTTACGGTCGCACCTATCGCAAGGGAGCCATTACCATTGGTGTGGTCATTCATTCAGATTCGCCGTTGGCAGGGCATGGCCCTGGTATGATGACCTTGATGACCTGTGCTACCGATAAGCTTGTACCTGTGCTTTCTAAGCATGCCAATGTAGGGAAAATTAGAGGGATTGGTCGCTTTGCATAAGTTTATTTGGATGGCGATGGTATCTGTTTGGGGTATTTCGGCTCAGGCGGCTGTGTATCAATGGAAGGATGAGCAAGATCATATCCATTTTTCTGATACACCACATATTGGGGCGAAAAAATATGATGTTCAGCCCCTTCATAGCATTAAAAACCCAAGCTTTAATATGGATAATCAGGTTTTAGAACTGCCTTATCAAGATATGGATGGGTCAATGATGGTAAAAGCACGTATCAACCATGTCACCATGTCATTTATTTTGGATACAGGCGCAACACTGGTGGTGATTTCGCCAAATATGGCAAAACAAGCCCATATTGATCCCCGATATAGCAAAAAAATTACCTTACAAACAGCCAATGGCTTCGTTCGTGTACCACAAGTGATGATTGATAGTGTGGCGGTTGGGCATTGGAAACAACAGCATATTCAAGCGGTAGTTCAAACGGTATCCGTACAGAAAAACATCGGTTTATTGGGGATGAGTTTTTTAAAAGCTTACCGTATGAATATCGATCATCAACGCCATATCATTACATTGGAGGCGCGATAAATGTCTGAAACATTGCGTGTGTACAAATGACATCAACAAATTCATTGGCACAAAATTTAAGTGTGGCATCGCATCGTATTCGTCGCGCAACAGCGTTTAAAAGTCAGTTGGTCGTATTACCTGAAAACTTTGCATGGATTGGTAAAGATATATCGTTGTTCACAGCAGACTCAGCCAGTGTTATCAAGTATTTTTTGGGTGAATGTGCCAAACAATACCAAGTATGGATTGTGGCAGGTTCAGTGCTTTGGAAATCCAGTTCTCATGAAAAACTTTTTAACCGTAGTTTGGTCATCAATCCACAGGGTGAAATATGTCGTTATTATGATAAAATCCATTTGTTTGAAGCCGTATTGACGCATGAATCTTGGAAAGAATCGGATGATTGCCAAGCAGGTAAAAAGCCAAGCATATTTCATTTGAATGATGATTGGCATGTGGGTTTATCGATTTGTTATGACTTCGTTTCCCTCTGCTTTATCATTTTTATGCTGCACAAGGATGTAATATTTTGACTGTACCATCCGCTTTTACATTGGAAACAGGTCAAGCCCATTGGGAAATATTGTTACGAGCAAGAGCGATTGAAAACCAGTGTTATGTATTGGCTTCTGCACAGGTTGTGCGAGCATGGTGATGATCGCCGTACTTATGGACATAGTATGATCGTTGACCCTTGGGGTAAGATATTGGCGGCTCAAGAAGAAGGTGAAGGTATCATTCATGCTGAACTTTCTTTGCATGTCATGAAGAATGTGAATAAAAAGTTGCCCAAGGCAAAATATGGAGAGAAAAAAGAATGAGTGAACATCATAGCCCCTCTCGTGAAACATTACGCGCCCATCGCCAAATATTTTGGGATGCTTGGCAAAAAGCACAAGCTGATTTACCGCTCAATGCTCTTCAAGTGCGTATTGCACGTGTGATTCGTATGCACCCAGAGTATCATCCTTATTTTGAAGATATGGAAGATTTTTTGGAACGTGATTTTCAAATGGATGATGGCATGAATCCGTATCTTCATTTGTCTCTTCATTTGGCTTTGGAAGAACAAGCCGCCACCAAACAACCGCCTGAAATGGCGCAGGCATTGATTCAGATGGTGTCGGTTAAAAAAATGGATCGACATGATGCTCTGCACAAGATCCTTGAGGTTTTGGCCGAAATCATTCATCAATCTCAACGCTTGGGGCAAGAACCCAATCATCAACTTTATGCCTCACAACTCAAGGAGCTAACACGCATATGATTCGTAGTATCATTGTCACACTTTTTTTCTTTTTTGGTCCCGCCTTATTGATGCTTTTATTACGCAATATATTTTTATTTTGGCAATTTCGACGAGGCTTAAACCGTCAAGACCCCAACATCATTGATATTACCCCAAATAAGTATCAGAAAACACCAGCATCGCGCTTCTTTTTAGCCAGTGCTATCACGGTTGGGCTGATTTTTGCATGGTTGGCTTGGTCACAAATGCATAGTTTGCCACCCCATGAAGGTTTGCAATATATTCCTGCTCATATCAATCAACATGGTGAACTGGTGGATGGTCATTATTCAGCCCACCCCTGATTCCCCCAATGGTGGCTTGAAAAAGACTCAGTTATCTAAGCATCTTGTAATTTATGAGCCACGCGGCAAACATGTGCGCCATAACTACGGCAAGCGGTTAAAGCAGCATCACTGATAGCTTGTGGCATACCTTCATGGTTAGCCGTGCGTGCGGCAACACCCCATTGAATGCCAGCATCAGCATACCCCAATAAACTTTTGGGAAAGCCAACTGCTGTCATACCATGCTCCAATAAAAGTGAATGCAAGGAAATCAATGTTTGTTCGATACCACCACCTGCACCCCCTAAGCCGCCTGAACAGGCAAATACTCCCCCCACTTTCCCTTCCAATAAATCTTCCGTCCAAAGCTTGGATGTGCTATCAAGTAGTTTTTTCATACCCCAAGCCATGGATCCCATGTGTACTGGTGTACCCAAAAAAATGACATCGGCATGTTCGAAATCACTTAACTGTGTTTGTTCAGCCGTGAGTATATGGAGTGCTGCATCAGGGAAACTTGCTTGGCAACCTGCTGCAATGGCAGTTGCCATGCTTTTGGTATGACCATAATTAGAATGAAATGAAATAAGAATATGCATAAGAAGTCCTTTTAACGCTTCCAAAACTCAGGAACAAGTAACACAAAAAATGTAAAAATCTCCAAGCGTCCTAAAATCATGGCAAACAATAAGATAAATTTTCCCAAATCAGGTAAATTTGTGTAGGTCGAAGCGGGTCCAACATCGCCAAAACCAGGTCCTGTGTTGGTGATACAGGCGGCTGATGCCGATAGCGAGGTCAACATGTCCACACCTGTCGATGCCAATAAAATAGAAATGACAGCAAAACAAACAATATAGAGTACAAAAAATCCCCAAAGTGCTTGGACAATGGTAGGGGAAAGACTTTGTTCATTGATTTTGACATGAATCACCGCATGTGGGTGGATCAACCTGTGAATCTCACGCATGCCTTGGCGAAATAAAAGAAGCACACGAACGACTTTCATACCACCGCCAGTTGAGCCTGCACAGGCACCAATAAACATTGCCATCAACAGCAGCATGGATGTACCTGGTGGCCATTGCGCATAATCACTGACGGCAAATCCCGTGGTGGTGGCAACAGCGACAGCATTAAAAATCACTTCATCCCAAGTGCCTTTATGGGTTGCCAGTGTGAGGGCACCCACCAATAAAATTAAACTGCTTAACCATTTGAGGTAGGTGCGAAATTCATCATCGAAAAGGTAGGTTTTAAGATGAAAACCCTTGCGTAAGGCTGCAAAATGAAGTGTAAAATTGATGCCTGCCAAAAACATAAACAACACACATAGACCACGAATCCATAAGGAATCATAGTATCCCATGCTACTATCGTGGGTGGAAAATCCGCCAATGGCGACGGTGGTCATAGCATGATTGATTGCATCAAATGCTTTCATGCCAGCCATCCAAAAGGTGAAGCCAGCGATAATAGTCATCCCCAAATAAATGTACCATAATGCCTTGGCTGTTTCAGTGACGCGTGCGGTGAGCTTATCTTTAACGGGACCTGGGGCTTCAGCTTTAAACAACTGCATACCGCCTACGCCCAAAAGTGGCATCACTGCTACTGCCAAAACAATAATACCCATACCCCCCAACCACTCTTGCATGGATCGCCAAAATAAAATAGCAGGTGGCGTGTGTTCTAAATCGGTGAGAATGGTGGCACCTGTGGTGGTCAACCCTGATGTGGATTCAAATAAACCATCAACCCAAGTGGTACAGGTTCCTGTTGTCCAGAAAGGAATGGCGCCTAACATGGAAAGGGAAATCCAAGCCAAGACCACAATCAAAAATCCATCTTTATGACTTAGGCGTTCGGGTTTATCACCTGCATATTGCAAAAGAACCCCAATGCCAACAGTCATCGAGCCTGCAAGAAGAAATTGTAATGCATGTCCTGATGTATAGAACCAAGAAATAGCGGCAGGTATGCTCATACCAATACCAAACAAACTGGTCAGAATACCCAAGGTCCAAGCAACACCTTTAAAATGCATTAAAAGAACTCCAAACGTACTTCAAAGAGTTTTTCGACTTCTTTAAGATTATGACCTTGAGAGACAAGAAGAACATGGTCATTGGGTTCAATGACAGTATGTCCATTGGGAATGATGACCTCATCTTGACGAATGACAGCACCAATGACGGTGTTTTTGGGAAGAACCAAATCTTTCAAAGGTGCTCCTAAAATAGCGGAGGTTTTGAGTGCCTCTGCCTCCAAAACTTCCAAGCTTCCGTCGCCGAGTGATGACAAGCCAAAGATACGACCTTTGCGAATATGGCGAAGAATAGTAGAGGAGGTTGTCAAGCGAGGGGAAACGGTGACTTCCAGACCAATTTCATGACTTAAATCATTGTAAATACCACGGTTGATGAGTGTGACGATATGAGGTACTTTGTATTTCTTGGCAATCATACTGCTTAAAATATTGGTTTCATCATCATTGGTGAGGCTTAAAAAATCATCGGTATTCTCAATGCCTTCTTCTTCAAGAAGTTTTTGATCCAAAGCATCACCTTTGATGATATGGGTTGAGTTTAACTTTTCAGCCAACCAATCAGCACGGTTCTGATTACATTCAAACACAGAGACGTTGACATCCAGTTTTTCAAGTTGTTGTGCAACCAGATAACCCACATTACCGCCACCAATAATCATAGCTTTGCGTCCATGTTTACGTTGTTGGCTGGTATCACTCCCTACTTTTTCCAATAAATTTTCGACATTTTTGGTGGCAACGGCAATATAAATACTGTCGCCCGCCAAGAGTACCGTATCTGATTTAGGAATAGACCAATGGCGGTTACGTTCGTGTGCCACAATATAGGTGGGTAAATCATCCATGACTTCATGTAACTCTTTGAGTGCAATGCCTGCAAGTGCGCCTTTCGGGGGAATATGCATCCCCAACAATTGAACTTTACCATCAGCAAATTCTTGTGCATCCACAGCGGATGTGATTTGAAAGCGTTTGATAATAGAATTAGCCGCCTCTTTTTCGGGTGAAATCATCATATCAATGGGTAAATCATCGCGCCCAAATAAGCCTGTGGCATTGATATAATCGGGTTCGCGAATACGCGCCATTTTGGTGGTCACTTTGAATAGGGAGTGTGCAACTTGGCATGCCAGCATATTGATTTCATCATTGGTGGTTGCAGCAATAAGAAGTTCGGCATCGGCTGCACCAGCTTTTTCCAGAACACTGGGGTGGGCTGCATGACCAAAAACAGTTTTAACATCCATGGAGTCAGCCACACGTTGCAAACGTTCGGCATCATTATCAATGACAGAGACATTGTTACCTTCGGAGGCAAGCCGTGATGCGATATGAAAACCGACTTCACCTGCACCAAGAATAAGGATATTCATGTATTGGGCTCCGTTTGTGTGAGTCTAAAACTTTTTATTTTGCGGTGTAGTTGTGTGCGTTCCATGCCTATTTGTGCCGCTGTTTGACTGATATTCCAGTTGTTTTCATTTAAATGCTGCAATAAATATTGTCGTTCAAATGCTTTACGTGCGTTGCTGAAGCTTTCATCACTGATTGGTATTTCAACGTTTTTTTGCGGCGCTGGCACTTGGGCTACAGTCATATCAAGGGGGGGCATGTGTTCAATATCCAAGGTTTTCCCAGCATGTAAAATATGACAGCGTTCAATGTAATTGCGTAATTCGCGAATATTACCGAACCAAGTATAATGTTGCATGGCAGCAAGAACCTTTTCATCTTGGAATTGCACGGGTTCGCCTCCCAATAGTTGGGATTGTTCAAATGCAAGGGTATGGATGAGTAGGGGTAAATCTTCGATTCGATCACGTAATCTTGGCATATGAATGGTGATGACATTGAGGCGGTAATAAAAGTCCTCGCGTAATTTACCTGACTGAAGCAGCGATTCTGGTGAGCATGATGTGGCGCCAAGGACGCGCACATTGGCAGGAATACGTGTTGGGTTACCCAAGCGTTGAACCCTGCGTTCATGCATGGTTCGTAATATTTTGGCTTGTGTACTTAAACTCATATCACTGATTTCATCAAAAAATAAACTCCCACCATGCGCCCGTTCAAAGCGACCATGTTGGGCATGTAAAGCACCTGGGAATGCCCCTTTTTCATGGCCAAAAAGTTCTGAATCCAGTTGACCTTCGGGGATGCTAGCAAGGTTGATAGCACTGAAAGGTTTCTCTTTGCGATTGGATTGTAAGTGTAACATACGTGCAGCAACGGCTTTGCCTGTACCATGTTCACCCAAAATCAAAACAGGGGTATCTGTCCTAGCGACCTGTTGAATCAATTGACGTACTTTCTGAATGGGGGTGCTTTCACCCAGTAATTCATGGCGCGTTTGTTGTTGAATATTATCTTTAAGTTCGTGGTTTTCCCGTTGTAACTTGCGCTTTTCAAGAGCATTTCTCACCAGAACAGTCAATTTATCAGAGGAAAATGGTTTTTCGACGAAATCGAAAGCACCTTGGCGGGTGGCTCGAACTGCTGTATCAATGGTGGCATGTCCAGACATGATGATGATGGGCAAATCAGCATCCATTTGATGCAAGCGAAGCATGGTTTCAAGTCCATCAATACCAGGCATCCATATATCCAACAAGATACAATCAACCGATTGTTTGCGGAAACGTGCGACCGCTTCTTCACCTGAAGGTGCTGTGCTGACGCGGTACATCTCATCTTCAAATAAACCTTGTAAAGATTCACGAATGGCAGGTTCATCATCAACAATCATAATACTTTGATTCATGTTTTCTCCGCTTCTTCAAAAAGTTTGGTTTGTTCTGACTGAGCAGGTAGGTATAAACAAAAGTGGGTGGGGTTTTGCGGTGAAATAAGCAGCAAATCACCCGCATGTTCATCGGCAATGCGCTTGGCAATGGAAAGCCCCAAGCCAGATCCTTCAGCCTTGGTGGAGTAATAGGCATCAAAAAGATGAGCTTGATGTATATCAGGGATACCTTTACCCAGATCTTCAATATGAAAGGCAATGAATTGACCTTCATGTTTGAGGTGAAAATGAATACTTTCATGGTGTTCGGCAGTGGCTGCCAAAGCATTCTCCATCAAGTTAATAAGCACTTGGCGAATTTGATCGGCATCACAATTTGCCTGAAATGAGGTCACATTTGTTTCAATGTGAACGCGAGGATAAGCACTGTAAAGGTCACGCATCTCTTCAAGTAAGGTGTTGCAAAGTGTGGGTTTACAGTGGGGTTCGGGCAAGCGTGCGAGCGTGGAAAAATCAGAAATAAGTCGTTGTAAGCGCTCTGTCTGGGTAATAATAGCACCTGTGCAGCGATCAAAAATATCGGCGGGTTCAACCTGTTGGCGAAAACGGCGTTGCAGGCGTTCTGCGGCCAGCTTGATGGGTGTCAGTGGATTTTTAATTTCATGTGCCAAACGCTGGGCAACTTCAGCCCATGCGCGATGTTTTTGTGCATCTGCCAAGGCTGTTACATCGTCAAATAGGAGGAGATAGCCTGTGAAACCTGCCGATCCTGATGTTTCAAGCCTTTCTCCACGGGCTAGGATATGATGGGTTTTTCCCTTGTTGATCCATTCTAACTCACGTTGTAAGCGGTGTGGCTGTTGATGGTGCAGTTCGCTATAAAAATCAGCAATCATGGGCAAATGATGGAGAGCAAGGTTGGTAAAATCTTTGCCAGCCAACCAGTCTTTTTCGGAAAGTGAAAAAAGTTTACGAAATGATTGATTGATTAATCGTATTTCACTTTGATGGTTCATTAAAATAACACCACTTTGCAAATTTCCGAGCAATGTTTCCAAAACATATTGACGTTGGCGACTGCTGTTAAGTGCTTGGGTTAAATCATGTTGGACATGTTCCAGTGCTTCAATGTTTTGCTTCATTCGCAATGCCATACGGTTAAATGATTTGACCAAAACCCCCAAATCATCATCGGGTGCCTGTGGAATATGCACATTGAAATCCCCTTGGGTGACTTGTTCCAAGGCTCGCGCTAACTGACCAATGGGGCGTGTGAGGCGCCGAGAAAAAACAATGGCGACAAGACCGACAGCAATGACCACAATCAAAGTAATCAATAACATACTTTGGGTGAATGTTTTACGAATGGATTGACGATCTCTCTCCAAAGTGCGGTAGGTTCGATAATCTGACTCAACAGCACGTGCGTGTTGAATGAGGTCATGGGGAAGGGTGACCGTAGCTTTGATCAGTGCCACCGTATGGTTTTGAATGAAAATGGGAGCATAGGCAATCACCTCTTCTTCTTGCCCATGACGCACCAGTTCACTGCTGACCTTGCCCAATGCAAAGCTTAAGCGTGCCTGTTCACTCCAAGTTTCAGCTTTCATATTGGCAAGACCTTCAAGTTGCAAGGCGGCAATCAAGCGTTCATTGCGATCGTAAACTTGTAAGCTATGCCAGCCTTCATGATGGATGATGGTGTTGAGTTTGTGATTTAAATCTCGGTAACTGATGGGTAAGCCTGCGATATCAGCAATCAACAAATCATCTTGGCTATACTGTTGTAGGTTACGTTGTAAATCTTGATCAATACGTGAGTAGAACCCTTGGGCAAGATTTAAAGCGCGATCTAAAAGTGTATCGACGCGCATGTCAAACCAAGTGTTCATGCCTTTTTCAACCATTTGATTGGCAGCCAACTGCAAGGTTCCAGCAGGAATGAGTAACATACCCACCAACCCCAAAACCAATTTGGCACGCAAACGTGAACCTGGAGGTGCTGAAATCTGACGCAATAAATAAATGCCATATATGGAAAGTGAAATAGAAATAACAATCAAGAGTGACATGTTGATCCATGCCAAGCGTGGGACATCTTGAATGCGACCTTCGGGCCACAACCAAATGGTTAGACCACAAAGTAGGGCTGCAAAAACAATGGGCAGCGAACGAATCCAAATGGTCATGGTAGGTTAAGGATACTGGAGGCAATGGTATGTTCAGTATGAAGTATGGCATTCCACCAAGTGTGATTTTGTTTGCCCTGTTCAATATTCAACGAAACGGTGATGAGATAAGCAGTATGTGGGGAAAGTAAGCTTTTATCAATGATCGGAAAATGTTTGATTTGAGATAAAAAGGCAAGGGCTTGGGAAAGTGAATGGGTGTGTGAGGGAATATCTGTTAAACTATCATGGAGTTGCCATTGTTGGGTTAAAAGATCGGGAAGCACTTGGCGGTTAAAATGAATGTCTGCAACTTGCTGGTTTAACCAGTAATTTTGGATGCTTTCAACTTCAATATGCCAGTAAAAAAAAACTTCTGTCCCATCATTTAAGCGTTGAATCACATCTTTTTGATTGAAACTGGGGGTAATATCGCAGTAAACAATGTTTTGCGTCGCATCCAAGTGAAATTGACTGTTTTCTTCCGCAAGACAGGGAAATGAAATGAATAAACTTATCATGAGCGGAGCGATGTAGGTTTGAATCGGTGAGGAAAGTGAAATGTTTGTCGAAAACATGAATGGAACCCTAGAAAACTTGGTTGTCATAAGCAATGTTGCATAGAATATGAGAGCAGCTTGAGTGTAAGTTGAATTCATATGGTGAAAAAATAGTGTTGCTTTTTTTCATACATTATATTTTTCTAGGCATGAAGTCCATACACATGCATGAAGGAAAATGATGTGGCTTAACTTTAAAAGTCAGGCAATATGATGCCTGAATTCAAGATGTCCAATGCATGACTTTGGCTAGAAGATGAGTGGTTTTCTTTGATGTTTATCAATCAACCCGCAAACAATAATTTCTTAAAACAATCGTGTACATACTGCATGTTTTCTAATAAAATATTGGGGGTTGTGATGCGCGTATGCCGTCGCATGGTTTCCCATTCAGTCGCATGTTGGTTCATAGGTAAAGAACCAATAGATGCCCATAACTCAACCCGCAAGATATTTTCCATTTGGCGATACTGAAGATAAATATCTGCAAGTCTGTCTGCTTCTTTTCGCCAAACATGAGGAGCGTCACAGGGTAGTGATTGTAAAATCATGACCGTCGCATTGGCATTACTACCAAACAGTAAGCGAGCATATTGCGCTAAAAACTCAATATCAACAAGCCCACCCTTATCATGTTTTAAGTTAATCATGGTTGAATTTTTACTGGAAAGATGGTTCAGCATCTTTTGACGCATACTCCGAACATCATGGGCAAGTGATTGAACATCACGGGGTAATTTCATGACTTCTTGTATGACTGACATCACCTTGGATTGCATCGGTTTCGTTCCTGTCACTGCACGTGCGCGACATAGTGCTTGATGTTCCCAAGTTTGCGCTTGATTGAGTTGATAATCACGAAAACCCTCAAGCGTTGTGACCAATACACCACTGTTTCCTGATGGTCGCAATCGAGCATCAAATTCATAGCCTGCGCCATAAGGCGGTATGCCTGTTAACTGCCTAATCATGCGTCGCCCCAAACGTTGTGACCACTCTCTCGCAGACCTCCCATTGATATAGATATCAGGGTCTTCGGCTAGCACAAATACCATATCTAAATCAGATGCCAGCCCCATTTCTCGGCTGCCATGTTTGCCCAAAGCCAACGCCACCAAAGGGAAATCCATGGGTAGTTTTAATTGATGCAAGCTGGCGCGCAAACATATTTGTACAGCACGATCCGCAACATCTGCCAAACGCATGCCAATTTCCATAGGGTCAGCTTCGTGGGCATCAATGGACAACGCGCATTGAACCCTTGCTTGATCCAGCAAGTGTCCAAGCGTGGCTAACCATTCTCCTTCCTCTTCATCGCCTTGCAAAGCATCCAAATGCTTACACAAATGGTGAATTTCAGCCTCACCTCGTTCATTGGCCAAAGGCCATTCCAGCCAAGATGGATTTTTTACAATATGTTCAGAGAGGTAGCGGCTGGCTGAAAGAACGCCAATCAACCATTGTAATGCCCCCTGATGGGTTGCTAACAAATCAATCCATGTGGCTCGCCCTGCAATGGCATGCAGTAAATCTGAAAATGCAGCAATAGCCTGTACACCATTGATATCATTCAACCAGTGCGGCATGGCAGTATTCAGAATGATTTCGACTTGTTCACGACTACGTTCTGGTAATAAACCACGCGATAATTGTTTATCAATTTGCCGCAAAGAAAACTGTATATGCTGTTTTTCTTCTTCTGACAATGTGCAAATATTTTCCAGTTTTGAGTCCGTTAACCAATCTTGATGTGTTCTTTCATGATTCGATACAGGTAATACCCGTTCAGAAAAAATTTCAGAAACATAGGTGCTTTGCTCTCTCATCTCTTGCCCAATATGTTCCATGCCCAAAGCCTTCGAAAGGTAATCCTCATAATCAGCGGGCAAGATATGGGTTTGCTCGCCCTTTCGTGCTTGGAGAGCATGCTCTATTTTACGCCAAAAACAATAGGCTTTGAATAGACGTTTAGCATCACCCTTTTGCATAAACCTTTTTTTTTGCAGGAGGTTTAGCGCAGTTTTTCCCTCTTGAACCCTTAAAGAAATATCGAGTCCAGCATGCAGTAATTGCATGGATTGAATGATAAACTCAATGTCTCGAATACCACCCATACCCCGTTTCACATCAAAACCTTCAGTCATAAGCTGATGCCCTGTTTGATGATTGATGCGTTGTTTCATGTCTGCTAATGCTGCCACACAGGTATAATCAAGGTAACGTCGATAAACAAAAGGGGCGATGCCTTCAAGAAAAGCTTTGCCCAAAGTCATATCCCCAGCGACAGGTCTCGCCTTAATCAACATAGCACGTTCCCATGTTTGTCCGTATTCCAAATAGTGTGAAAGCGTGGCATCTAAATTTAAACAAATGGCAGCACCATCACCGCCTGGACGTAAGCGCAGATCCACAGGCCAAACGACACCATCTTGGGTTTGTTCAGCCATTAACTTGATGAACATCCGTGATAAATGATTATAATATTCTTTGGCAGGTATGCTTTTGCGACCACCCTCACTGTTGCCACTGCCTTGCCACACAAACAATGGATCAACATCTGAACCCAAATTGAGTTCATTGCCGCCGAGTTTTCCCAAGCCAATCACACAAAAAGAAGCATGCTTTAAATAGCCAAAGCGAGGGGCAATGCAACGCTCTGCCATGGATACAGCTTGTTGCAATAAACCTTCGGCAACAGCTGTAATCGCATGATATGAATCCTCAATATCACCATGAATACCCAACTCCCACCAAATGATATATCGCATAGCGTGTTGTTTAAGCTGGCGTAAATGAGCCATACATTGGGCTAAATCATCACTGTCTAAGATCGGCATCCACGTGTCGCTTTGACACGGAAGAACCGCATGCTCTTTACCTTGAAAAATAGTCTGATATTCATCGTCACTCGCCGTACGCATCAATGCAGTAAATAAGGGCGAGATATTACATAAGCGTTGGGCATCTTCTTGTAGTCTTTGGGGAATATGATTTAAGTTGAGTGCATTCATAGGCAAAAGATACGCTTCTTTCGAGCACAAAAAAAGACCGCCACTTTCATGACGGCCTTTTGCTTTCTTACGGTACTCTGAAAAAACTAAACTGAGTAATACATATCCATTTCAATCGGATGTGGGCGCATACGAAGTTGCTGTACATCATCCATTTTCATGGCGATATAGGCATCAATCATATCATCATCCATCACACCACCCATTTTCAAGAAATCACGATCTGCATCCAATGCTTCTAAGGCTTGATCCAAACTAGAACATACGGTTGGAATTTTTAGTGCTTCTTCTGCAGGTAAGTCATACAAATTCTTATCCGCAGCTTCACCTGGATCAATTTTATTCGCAATACCATCAAGACCAGCCATCAACAATGCTGTGAATGCCAAATATGGATTGGCAGAACAATCGGGGAAACGTACTTCAATACGACGTGCAGGATCAGAATTGACCACTGGGATACGAATCGAAGCAGAACGGTTACGATTTGAATAGGCAAGCATCACTGGCGCTTCAAAGCCTGGAACCAAACGTTTGTATGAGTTTGTTGAAGCATTGGTAAAGGCATTGATGGCACGTGCATGTTTGATGATACCACCAATATACCACAACGCTTCTTGTGAAAGGTTGGCATATTTATCGCCTGCAAAAAGGTTCACGCCATCTTTCCAAATAGATTGATGCACATGCATCGCTGTACCATTATCATTGTAAATCGGTTTTGGCATAAATGTTGCAGTTTTACCATGCGCATCTGCCACATTGTGAACCACATATTTATACCATTGAGATTTATCGGCTTGTTCAATCAACTGTCCAAAACGCATGGCCAATTCGCACTGCCCTGCGGTTGCCACTTCATGATGGTGACATTCCATGTGAATACCCAGATCAGTCATCACCAATGACATGTCATTACGCATTTCATGCAATGAATCCACGGGAGGAACAGGGAAATAGCCACCTTTCACTTTAGGACGATGACCTGTGTTGCCACCTTCAAATGATTTGTTTGAGTTCCAAGCAGCTTCTTCAGAATCAATGCTATAACCGCATGAACCCATTTCGTTGTTGTAACGAATGCCATCAAACACGAAAAATTCTAACTCAGGACCGAAATAGACGGTATCAGCAATACCCGCCGCATTGATATGTTTTAAGGCACGTTGTGCCACTTGGCGTGGGCAACGGTTATAATCTTGACCTGTAATAGGGTCAATCACCTGAGAAACCAACACCAAGGTGCAAGCTTCAAAGAACGGGTCAATGCGCGCACTTTCTGGGTCAGGAATCAGAGCCATGTCTGAATTGTTAATATCACACCAGCCTTCAATAGAAGAACCATCAAAAGCGAAGCCATCTTCAAAACTATCTTCACTTAACTCGTGGATTGGAAATGTTACATGCTGCCATTTTCCTCGGGTATCGGTAAACCGAACATCTACAAAATCACATTCATTTTCTTCGATAAGTTCGAAGACCTTTTTAATCGCGTCACTCACAATTATTTCCTCCAGAAGTAGTTTGCCCATGCAAAAAAAGCAGACGGAACGATACACAACTCCATTCAATGCACAATATACCAAGCCTGCGGATGTTAAAATCATCATAAGTGTTACAGTGCGCCAAATTTATTAATAATGTATGATATTTCAACCGTGGGTTAGTAAGAATAAATGATAAGAAAAAATAAAGGATAAAACATGATGAATGAACAAAATATCTTAGATATGTATGAGGATGCGGGTGCATTGCTGAATGGACATTTCATACTGTCCAGTGGTCGCCACTCGGCGCGTTATTTACAATCAGCATTGGTGTTGATGTCAATGGATAATGCAGGACAATTGGCTCAAGCCTTAATTGAGAAAATCAATCCCAATGATTTTGATATGGTGGTTGCACCAGCCATTGGTGGTTTGGTGGTGGGTCAAGAAGTGGCGCGCCAACTCAAAAAACCATTTATTTTTACGGAACGCAAAGAGGGGGTCATGCAAATGCGCCGTGGCTTCTCTATTCCTCAAGGCACGAAGATTTTGGTGGTCGAAGATGTGATTACCACAGGTGGATCCGTGTGTGAATGTATGGCTGTAATACGTGAACATGGTGGTATACCAACATCAGTTGTAGCTGTGGTCGACCGCGCACCGAATTCTAAAGGACGTTTTGATGTACCCCATGCAACGGCTATTTCATTGAATGTTGAAACCTTTGCTGCGGATGCTTGCCCACTGTGTGCAGAAGGTACGCCTGCGGTGAAACTTGGTAGTCGAGGTGCTGCTTAATGGGTAAATTTGCAGATGATGCGGTGATTCGCTGTTTTCCTTTTGGTGGTGTGGGTGAATTTGGCAAGAATATGATGGTGTATGCTGTCGATGATGATGCAGTCATTGTGGATTGTGGCATGGGTTTTCCTGAACCTGGGCAACATGGCATTGATGTGGTTGTGCCTGATATTACAGGACTGGATGAGATGGGCCTAAAAATTCATGCCCTATTATTAACGCATGGTCATGAAGATCACATTGGTGGTGTTCCTTTTTTATTGCCGAAGTTGCATGTGCCTGTTTATGGTACAGCGATTACCTTAGCAATGGTCAAAGCGAAATTATCTGAACGCGGTTATAAAGGTGATTTGCGTAAATTGGATGAACATACGCCGATTAAAGTAGGTCCTTTTCGTGTGGAAGGTGTGCCTGTCACGCATTCGATTATGGATGCGATTTCAGTGGTCATTCACACCAAGCAGGGCGCGATTATTCATACAGGTGATTTCAAATTTGATGCTTCCCCCATTGATGGGCGGGTGAGTGGTTTGGCACGATTTGGTGAACTGGGTGAAGAAGGGGTGTTATTATTGGCTTCCGATTCTACCAATGCCACGCGTGATGGCACAGTCCCTTCTGAAAGCACCGTAGGTCCAGCTTTAAAAGAAGCAGTCGCAACATGCAAAGGTAAAGTGGTCGTCACAACCTTTGCCTCTAATATGTTCCGCATTCAACAAATTATTGAGGCGGCTCAAGCAGCAGGACGACGTGTTGCCATTGCAGGACGTAGTCTTGAAAAGAACATTGGTTTAAGCCGTGAATTGAATCGCATTAAGTTTCCTTCTGATATTTTGGTGGATATTAAACGCTCGCATAGTGTGCCTGATTCAGAATTGTTGATTATTGCCACGGGTTCACAAGGTGAATGGCGGGCTGCTTTGGCACGCATTGCACAAAATAAATTCCCTGGTATTCGTTTGGGCGTGGATGACTTGGTCATTTTCTCATCCTCCAATATTCCTGGTAACGAACGGGTGATTGCAGGTCTTTTCAATCATATTTATCGCCGTGGTGCGCGTGTTTTGCATGCACGACAAGCTGATTTACATGTTTCAGGACATGCCCAAGCTGATGAGCTTAAAACCATGTTAACACTGACGAAACCCAAGTATTTTTATCCTGTACATGGTGAATTCCGCAATTTGGTGGAACATCAAGAACTGGGTGTGAGTACAGGTATTGCCTTTGAAAATACGGTATTGGCAGAAAATGGGCAAAGTGTGGTGATTGATGAGTATGGCATCGGTCATGGTCCTAAATTTCATGCTGGCGCGGTGTTTGTAGATGGTACGCATCGGGATGAAGTCGATGACTTGGTGTTGCGTGATCGCCGCATCTTGGCGGATGATGGTATGATTTCAGTCACCGTTCTTATTTCACAACATGAAGGCACACTGTTAACCAAGCCTGAGTTGGTGGCACGCGGTGTATTGCATGAGTCCGTGAGTGAGGATGTGCTAGAAGAAGCTGCCGATGATATGCACCGTCATTTAAACAAGTTGGATCAAGAGATGTTGGCTGATTTGGATGAAACCCGTGAAGAAGTGCGTGTTTGGTTGCGTCGTTGGTGTAAACGTCACTTGGGTCGGCGTCCTATGGTCTTGCCTGTGGTGATTGAAATTTAAGTAACGACTCGAATCACGTTACAACATCCAAATGCATGAGTCATAAAATGCTTTTTTTACATGCTCTCAAAGGCACTTGGATGGATCGCTTACTGCTTTTGGTTGCGTTGGTTTCAGTATTGGGCGCATGGGAGTGGGTGCAAACTTCGGTGGGCGCATCCACACCCATGGTTCATATTTATCATGGTCAAACATTGTTGGCGAGTTACCCATTAAAGTCAGATAAAGCGGTGCATTATTATGCGCAAGGTGATGTGGGTGGTGCTGATGTTGTGATTGTAGCGGGACATGTACGCATCATTCATTCAACATGTACAAGCAAGGCATGTGTGTTATCGGGCGAGCATGAACATTTGGGCGATATGATTGCTTGTGTGCCGAATCGAATTCTTGTGCTGATTGAGGGTGAAAAATCACTGCAGCTGGATGCAGTGAGCCAATGAAGCATATACAACCACCAGAGCGTCCAAATTTGAAAGATGTTGAAAAAAAAGCATATTGGCTTGGTTTTTTACTGCTTGCCAGTGGTTTACATGTGTTTGAAGCCGCCATGCCCAGTTTTGGGCCTTGGTTTAAGCTTGGACTTGCCAATATCATCACCTTAATTGTATTGGTGTTGATGGGGGAGCGGTATGCCATAGGCTTGGCCTTGGCGCGCATTGTCATTGGAGCCTTATTGTTGGGTACGTTGTTTACCCCCACTTTTATGGTTTCATTGATTGCCACATTGTTGGCAACAGCTAGCATGATTATAGTCTGGCGATATGTACCTAGGGTGAGTTTAATGGGGGTGAGTTTATGTGCTGCTTTGGTGCATATGACGGCCCAGTTTTGGGTGGTGGGTGAATTTATTATCCAACAAAGTGCCTTGTATTACCTTTTGCCCCCCTTACTTCTACTTTCTTGTGTGACAGGTTGGTTGAATGGAGCCTTGGCACACTATATGGTCGCACAACTTCACACGAGGGATGGGGAAAAAATTGTTGGAAAAAATTGAACATAAGCGTTTGGGTATTGCTCTTCTTGCATCGGTTATGGTGCATGTTTTGTTAGCTTGGATGATTACCCTCAAACATCATGATAAACCATTGGCGAAGAAAAAAACACCGCAGTTTATGGATGTGGTGTTGTTAAAACCCAATGAAATGAGCTTGAAACAAAAGCCAAAAGATGCCAAAACTATCTCCAATCAAAATGCACAAGGTAGCAGCGCCCATGCTAAGGATAAAATGACACGCCGTGCGAAGGCACCCGTGGTCGGTCAGCAACATCAAAAGCCTAAGCCAGTACGTCCAAGTATGCCTAAAACATCTGTAGCTCCGCCTCAATCGAGTAAAAAACGCCCCGAAATCATGACCAAAAACAGCCTAAACCATAGCGATGGTCAACGCTCCCCTGAAGCGGCGAAAAAGATTGAGAAAAAAGTGGTGAAAACGAAACCCTTGCCTCGCCACCCTGTGAGTTTGTCCAATTTATTGCCCTCTAGTATGGCATTGTCGGAATTATCGCGTGATTTTGAGCGTGAACGCCGTTTAAAACAGATGCTTTCCAAAGAGGCGGATATTCCTATCAATACCCGTGAAGCCAAATATGCACCGTATGCCCAAGGTTTGGTGCGTTCTTTGGAAGAACAATGGCGACCTGGTGATGCAGATTATCGTCAGTTTTCCGATCATGCGCGGCAAGTGCTGATGCGTGTGACCATCGAACTCAATGGTGAGATGAGCAACTTGGAAATCTTACGCCCAAGCCCGATTCAAGGCTTGAATGAAAGTGCCTACAAAGCCTTGCATGCAGCTGCGCCTTTCAAACCTTTACCAAGCTCTTGGGGCTTGGATCGTGCAAGTTTTTACTTAACATTTGAAGTCATTGAGGATCAAGCTGTCTTCCGCGCGATGTAAAGCACTGCTAACTTGGTATGCAGCACATCACCGTCATTTACCATGGCGAAATACAGTGAACCCTTATCGCATTTGGGTTTCTGAAATCATGTTGCAACAGACCCAAGTGAAGACGGTATTACCACGTTATGAAGCATGGTTTGAGCGATTTCCAAATATTCAAAGTTTGGCAGAAGCCAGTTTGGATGATGCGCTCAAGGCATGGGAAGGCTTGGGGTATTATAGACGCGCTCGTTTTATCCATCAGGCTGCACAACGCATCATGGAAACCTATGCAGGTCAATTCCCTGTGGATTTTGAAGCCATGCTGACCCTTTCAGGCATTGGACGTTCCACGGCTGGGGCAATTTCCTCGTTTTGTTTTCAAACGCCAACGCCTGTTTTGGATGGTAACGTCAAACGTGTGCTAAAACGCTGGGAAAACAATGTTGATTTAAAAGATAAGCAGCTTTGGCATGTGGCACAATATGCGATTGAACAAGCGTGTGATGCAGGTCTTTGGAATCAAGCGATGATGGAACTGGGTGCAACGGTGTGTTCACCGCGTCAACCAGACTGCCAGACTTGCCCAGTATCCGAGCATTGCTTGTCGGCATTTGATGTAGACACATCTGTGCCTGTAAAAAAACAGGTTGTGAAGGATCTTTATTGGCAAGTTCTGATCCATCAACAGGATGACAAAGGTATTTTTTTGCAACAACGCCCCAAGCAAGGTATTTGGGCAAGCTTATGGTCACCACCACTGATTGAGTTGCAAGAAAAGCCGCAGAAAAAGCCGAACCATATCCACCTACTGACCCATAGACGCTTACATCTGTATGTCAATACCGATGAATTTTCCTCTGATGGAGCAGAAGGTCAGTGGTTTCACTCCTTGGATGATATTGCTCTACCGACAGGCATCCACCGACTCTTTTCATCTTTAAATTTAAAGTTTTAGCTATGAAATTCACAGCATAGGGCTGGCAGAACCTATCTATAGTCGTTTAAGTATGAATACTACATTATGTTGCTGTCACCCTCGAATGCTTGTGTCGAGGGTCTATTGATAGATTCCAGACACAAGCACTCTGGAATGACGGTGGTTTAATACTTGAATCACTATAGATCAACATCAGTTCGTTAATCTAAAGGATGCGACCTGATCGCTCATCGCTTTTGCTTGCTCATTGAGGTTGGCGCTGGCTGCCGCTGTTTCTTCAACCAATGCACTGTTTTGTTGAACGGCTGTATCCATCGCAGTGACAGCACTATTTATTTGTTCAATGCCCATGGCTTGCTCTTGTTCTGCAATAGATATTTCAGAAATAATATCACCAACTTTTTGCACGGATGCCACAATATCATTCAAGGCAATACCCGATTGATTGACCAAACTTGAACCTTCGTTAACATTTTTAACACTGGTGCGAATCAAGTCTTTAATCTCTTTGGCTGCGCTTGCGGAGCGTTGTGCCAAGGTTCGAACTTCTCCTGCCACCACAGCAAACCCGCGCCCTTGTTCACCTGCCCGTGCAGCCTCCACAGCAGCATTCAATGCCAGTAAGTTGGTTTGGAAGGCAATTTCATCAATCACACCGATGATATCGTTGATTTGATTGCTACTTTGGGTGATTTGAGACATAGCTTCAATGGCATCATGGACGATTTCCCCGCCATTTTTCGCCTGTTCTTGGGTGTTTGTGGCTAAAACACTGGCTGCCTGTGCATTTTTAGCATTTTGTTGCACGGTGCCTGTCATCTCTTCAAGACTTGCCGCTGTTTCTTCAAGTGCTGCGGCTTGCTCTTGTGTACGATTGGATAGTGTTTGATTGCCAGCCACCATTTCAGTTGAGCCCAATGCCACTTCTTTTGAGCCTTTTTGAATATTTAAAACAATATCTCGCAAACTATGTACAGTATCATTGACAGCATGTTTTAATTCAGACAACTCACCCGAATAATTTCCGTTAACCTCCAAACATAAATCTTGTTTACTCACCGCTTTAAGTACCGTTTGTACTTCATTCATGGCTTGTTTTAGTTCATCATCTAATGCCTTTTGTTTGGTAATATCAGTGGCAAATTTCACCACTTTATAAATTCTACCGTTGGCATCACGAATAGGGTTGTAGGAAGCTTGAATCCAGACTTTTTTACCGCCTTTCCCCATGCGTAAGAATTGATCTGCAATAAACTCGCCTTTGTTCAATCTTTTCCAAAATTTGGTATATGCAGAGCTTTCTCGATATTCATCTGTCACAAACATACTGTGATGTTCGCCTTGAATTTTTTTCAAGCTATAGCCTAAGACGTTTAAAAAATTATCATTGGCTGTGATGACAGTACCATCGAGTTCAAATTCAATGGTTCCCATGACTTGGTCAATAGCGTGTAATTGGCCTGCATCATCAGCACTACGTAAGGTTTCTTCGGTAACATCGGTGGCAAACTTGATCACTTTATACACATCGCCCTGTTCATTTCTAATCGGGTTGTAAGAAGCCTGAATCCAGACTTCTTTACCACCTTTACCAAGGCGCATGAATTTATCTGCAATAAATTCACCTTTGTTTAATTTTTTCCAAAACTTTTTATAGGCTGAACTTTCTTGATATTCAGCTGTGACAAATAAACGATGATGTTGTCCTTGAACTTCATCCAAGGTGTAAGATAAGGCTTCTAAAAAATTATGATTGGCTGTAATAATGGTGCCATCAAGTTCAAATTCAATCGTTGCCATAACTTTATCAATGGCTGCCAATGTACCTTTTTGTTGCTCGACTATTTTTTGTAAATTTTTGATCATTTTCTTGGTTTTTTTTGTTTTAATCATCGTTAATCTCTCCAAGGTATCATATGTTTCATCATACGTGAGCATATTTTTTTTATATGACATCAGTAGGGCATATGAATTCAGGATTTGTTTTTGGCTATGTCGAAAAATACTGTTGAAATATAGCTACTGAAGGCGTATAGTGTATTTATGGTGGTGAATATCATGAAAGCAATAGATTTTGGTTCATCAGGAAAATGCGTCCGCACGATTTTCCTGATGAACCAAAAAACACAGTTTGTTCTTTTCCAGCATTGCTCGCCAATAAGCCAATAAATGATTTCAAGGTTAATAAAGAAGACCAGCTACGGGTTCCCATACCGTGGTATTCCATGGGGAAGCTATCCTGACTATCACCATAGTAGATGGTTAAGCCTTTGTTTAAATCACGGATTTTTTTAGTGAATGGCGTGATCTCAATGCCACTGTTTTGATTATCCAGTGCTGAATCTAAGCCTTGTAAGGTTTCTTTGATATTACGAAGAATATCACTACTACTCACT
This sequence comes from Mariprofundaceae bacterium, assembly GCA_030950925.1. GTDB lineage: Bacteria > Pseudomonadota > Zetaproteobacteria > Mariprofundales > Mariprofundaceae. The sequence continues at coordinate 696 of JAUZQO010000051.1, read as the reverse complement.
GCCTTTTCATTCAATGCTTTAATTTTTTTCTCTATTTCCTGAATATCATCAGCCGAGTATTCAATATTAGACAACATCTTACCCAGATAAGAATTACGTAGCTTGGTGTCCTCCAATATATCGCGTTGGGCATCCATATAGAAAAAAGGTAGTTCATCAAAATGAAAGCGGGTCTTATTCCCCTGATTTGCATTAAACCAATCAGTTTCACCTGCTTTAAAGGTAGGCCAATCTTTTAGGATAGTTTGCTGTGTTTTATAGCTGTTTTTAATGGTATCAAAAGTGACGGTAGTTCTTAGGGGTAGAAAACTTTTTATACCATCCGTGCGGATACGATCGGTGGTCAATAAAACTTCCCAATCCTCGCTGAAATCGTCTGTTTGGCTACCATCAACATCAACAGGCACAATGAGCACATCAACCGTTATTTTCTCAGTACAGCTATTACCCTTGAAAAAAAAATCATCTTGAGAAATAAATTGTCGATTACCCAAAGCAAGCTGTAACGCTTTAAGAAAAGATGTTTTTCCCGTATTGTTCATGCCCGTGAGTACGGTGGTTTGCGCCAATGCCACTTCAATATTTTCCAGCCCTCGAAAACCTGCAATACGCACTATTTTGATTAAAATACTCATACTGCTACTTCAGCCTCCGTAAACTCCACCGTTACCTGACCATTCATCAGCATGGGCAATA
>JAUZQO010000050.1 GCA_030950925.1 Mariprofundaceae bacterium | reverse complement strand
AACCTCTGTATAACGTAAGTATACAGAAAATCGGGCGAGGGATTTGGCTCTCGGTTTTGCGTAAGCAAAATTATTTCTTACAAATTTTTTAGGTGTTTTTTATGGCTTTTGATGCGGTTAGCGAACTTGAAGAAATTAAGCTTGATTAGCCCAAACCAATGAATACAGACAAACAACGCTCTATTTCTACCATTGTTTTATGGTCAATGGATCCAAAAACAAGCCCTGCTTTTTCCCGTTGCACAGTCGTTATCTTGTCAACCATGACTTGCGATGGTTTGTTTAGGTTCGTTTGTGCACTGGCTTCTAAGTTGATACGTAAAAGAGGAGCATCAACCAAGTGTGATGTGATTGGAAGAACCGTCAGGCTCAAGTTTTCAGTAAAAAAATCAGATTGGATAACAAGTGCGGGTCTTGGTTTACCATAGTCGCCTTGGGTTACGATTGTGACTAGGTCGCCTCGTTTCATTCCCAGCCCTCAATATCTTGTAGAGACTCATCCATAAACGCATCAAGTTCTTTGTCTTCATGCAAAGCAATAAGCTTGCATTGGCGCGCGCATTCTTCCTTAAATTTAGGTATCCGTGTGTCTGGAACCCAAATCTGAACAGGGCGCAAGCCTGATGCTCGTAAATGTTCACGGTGCTTTTGCACCCTAGCTGCTGAACTCATGCTTCCCTCTTTTTTCGATACTGTAGTCAATAAAGGCATGTTACATGTAACAGACAGGTAGGTCAAGCATTTCCTCGCATCAAGCGTTGATTCTGTTTCTGATTGTCCAATTTTGAGCAAGTTCGACATGTTGCTGCGTAACATCAGTTAATAAGGGGAATTAAAAGGGAAGTAAAATCACCTTTTCACGCTACTTTTTTGGATTCATTAACCGCTTCAAACACGGCATTTCTAACGATCTTTTCTAAGTTCTTTCCATAAATATGCTCTTTTAAAGCCGCATTAATTAAGGTCTGGTAACTTCCTCGCCCTGATTCCAATACAATATTTTTGAAGTGTTCAATAATTTCTTGATCCAAGTAAATTGTAATTCTCTTTTTATTCCGATCAGATGGTACAACAGCACCGCGTTTAGCATCACTAAAATCATATTCTTCTTTCATTTATTAACTCCTTTCCAGTATTGTTTACGTTCATGTTTAGTGGCTTTTCTCGCTGATATAATTCTTATTGTATCCATAACTCGGTAAGTCCAAACAACGACAATACACCCTTCATGAGCAACCCCAAGAGTAAGCCATCTTTGTTCACCTTCAGCGCTATCATCTTCCTTACTCAACGCATGCTCGTCATTAAATACAAACACGGCATCGGCAAAGCAAATTCCATGTTTTTTCTGATTGCTCTTTTCCTTCGCTTTATTCCATTCATATCCCATAGAGCACATTATATGTCTATATATACATATATACAAATTTAAATTTCCCATTCAAAATAGCATCGCACTCGGTTTTGGTGACATTTATTCACCCAAACCTCGAAAAGAAAATTTTGTGTCGATAGGCGTGACATTAAGTCACCCCTATCCCCACGATTTTTTGCGTAACACTTTCCTGCTCACTTCAAAGTCTCCGACTTTTCATGCGAGCGTCGTTAAATCGACGTAAAAGCTTTAAAAAATAAAAATAGCATACGACTATCTTTCGTCGTGAAAAGCGTCGCTATGCCGATTGTAGTAGCTTTAATGGCCTGTTTTTGCGCAGTTACTAACAAGTTTTTCATTTTGTCAGCGTTTGTTTTTGTTGAAACGAAAGACAATGCACAAAAAACAAGCACGTTCAACAACACACATTGTTCACCAGCCGCGCCGCACCGCAGGTGCATCAAAACGCACGGGGGGAACGAGTTCAAAGATAGCTAGTCATTTGCCTAGCTGTTGCCTGAACGCTGCGAAGCAGCTAATCATCAAATAGTTTGAAAAGTTATCCACAGCTTTTTATTCGCGTTTTTCCCTTGTTTTATATTAACAATGTTTTTATGTCCTGTTTACGGCTTCCTAGATTGTTTATTTCCAAGGGTTTAGGTCGTTTAACTATAACAAATTGGTGGTCGAACTATAACAAATTGGTGGTACGATAACAATTTATATTGTGTTATAGATAATTTTAGATTACATTTCTAAAATTATTACAATTCGACCACCAACATGTTATTTTAGGAGTTAATAATGGCGACCACAACGGACATGAAATTACACAATGATAAAAGCAATTTTGTGGTCGCCATGAGTAACGCACTGGTTCAGTCGGGCTATGCCTTAACTCTAAATGAAAAGCGACTTGTAGCCCTTGCAGCGTCTAAAATAGACAGTCGCAAGCCCATGAAGTCGCCATCCATACGAGTTACAGCAAGCGAATTTGAAAAGACCTATGGCATAGCGCAAAAACACTCTTTCAGAGACTTGAGGACCGCAGGGCGTGGGCTTTTTGACCGCAAGATTACGTTTATTGAGCAAGGTAAAAAAGGGCAGATAATCACTGATATTAGGTGGGTAAATAAAGCCAAGTATTATGAAGGTGAAGGATGGATAGAGTTACAATTTTATGATGAACTTGTGCCGCATTTAACCAAGCTTACAAAGCG
>JAUZQO010000005.1 GCA_030950925.1 Mariprofundaceae bacterium | reverse complement strand
GCCGTGCAGGTTCACCACGAGATGCGGGTTGATGCCGATCAGTTTGTCGCGCGCGCGCTCCACCTTGGGTCGGCCGATATCGGCAGTTGAATGGGCAATCTGGCGCTGCAAATTGGAATCATCGACCACATCGAAATCCACCAGCCCGATGGTGCCGACGCCGGCTGCCGACAAGTAGAGCGAAATCGGACTGCCGAGCCCGCCGGTGCCGATGCACAGCACTTTGGCCAGCTTCAGTTTCTCCTGGCCTTCCAAGCCCACCTGCGGCAAAATAATATGGCGATTGAATCGCGCCAGTTCTGCTGCACTCAAAATTTCAGACATGTCCACTCCTGTAGTATTTTTTACCGCAAAGGATTATAGCCTTTCATACATTTCAGCAACGCCTTCGGGCTGGCAGACCAGCAGGGTATCGCAACCGGCCTTTAATGCGGCTTCAGCCGCCGCCGGCACATGATCGCCCACGCCCTTCATGCATAAATCATCGCTCCAGATGCGCCCGAAAAAGCTCATGCGCTCACGCAGCACATGCCGTACCCAGAACGGCGACACCGTTGCCACCTCCGGCACCGTGTCGGTATAAATCACATGCGCGGTCATCACATGCTTCAAGCCTTCAGCAATCAGACACGAGAACGGTTCCGCTTCATCCAGTATGGTTGCCAGCGGCGCATTCACTTGTGGCACCGCCACATGCGAATCCGCATTAGCGCGCCCGTGGCCCGGAAAATGTTTACCCACCGCTGCAATGCCGGCGTCATGCAGGCCGCGCATACAGGCTGTAGCCAGAGCGACCACCTGCGCCACATTATCGCCAAAGGAGCGCTTGCCGATAATGCCATGCCCATCGACATGAAACAGATCCAGCACTGGCGCGCAGTTATGACTAAAACCAAGATCACTTAAAGCCTCGCCAGCAACAAAGCTGTCCTGATACACAGCCTGAATGGCTGTGCCCGCATTGCTCTCATACATTACCCCGTATTCCGCCGCATGCCTGCGCCCATTAAACGGCGACCACGGCATCCTGTTTACCCGTCCACCTTCCTCATCAATCGCCGCCCATGTCGCCTGTCTCGTACATGCCCGCACCTCTTCCAGCAACGTCTTCACCTGCTCCGGACTTTCGCTGTTGCGCGCAAACAGAATCACGCCCAAGGGAGGCTTCTCTTTCAGCCAGATGCGTTCCTGTTCGGTCAGTGCTATACCTGCCAGCCCGATGATTAAATGTTTATGCATGCTTATTTCTTCTCCATTCGTACATCCAGTTTATCGCGCAGCGCCCCGTAGGTTGGCGCTTTGGATTCAGGATTCAAAGCGCATCCAGCGGACTTTGCACGCCCGCCCCGCCTTTATTCAACACATGCGTATAAATCATGGTGGTGCTGACATCGGCATGACCGAGCAACTCCTGCACGGTGCGAATATCCTGCCCCCGTTCCAAAAGGTGGGTGGCAAATGAGTGGCGCAGACTGTGGCAACTGGCGCGTTTTTCAATATTGGCCGCATTGGTGGCTTGTTTGACTGCTTTTTGCAAGCCGTTTTCATGCAGGTGATGTCGCCGCACCTGTTTTGAGCGCGGATCGACCGACAATCGCTGACTGGGAAACACATATTGCCAGCGCCATTCTTTTGCAGCATTCGGATATTTGCGCGCTAATGCATCCGGCAAAAACACCTCGCCATGCCCCTCGGCAATATCCTGCTGGAACAATATTTTCACTTCAATGAGATGGACTCGTAAGGGTTCAATGGACATATCCGGCAAAGGAACTACGCGATCTTTCATGCCCTTGCCATTGCGCACGGTGATTTGCCGATAATCGAAATCAACATCCTGGACACGCAAACGCACGCATTCCATCAGCCGCATGCCGGATCCAGCAACCCCGCCTGCAATCGGAACACCCCGTGCATGGCATCCAGCAAGCGGCGCACCTCATCCACCGACAGCACCACGGGCAAACGTTTCGGGCGTTTGGCGCGGGCAAAAGACTCCAGCTTGCCCAGTTCTTTTCCCAATACCTGTTTATACAAAAACACCAGAGCGTTTAAGGCCTGATTCTGGGTGCTGGTGCTGACATTGCGGGATAAGGGCTGCGGAAATAAATAATTACCCCAGTTATGCGAAGGATAAGAGTTCGAATTCAAGGCGCAGTATTTGGCGCATAGCATGGCTATGTGACTGATGCTGCAACGCAGAATACGAGCTTTTAGACCAGCAGGATGGGATGATTATTTGTTTCCGTGGCCCTGATGCGAGGTATTCCAGAAACGAGCTGATTGCCGACATATCCAGTTCGGCAGGATCATGCCCCTGATGAAAGCCGATAAAGCGGCCTACCCAGGAAAGGTATGTTTGTTCAGTTCTGATCGAATAACCCCGCCGTCGTATTTCAGCCCGCATGCGTTCCAGCAATGCTGCATGCTGTTTTACATGCTGTGATTGCTGCATGGTCGTTCGATCCTGAGCTGATCTGCTTGTGCTGGCCGCAGGAAGAGATTCACGCGCAATCGTCGGATGCTGGCTGGTTAGCGCTTTGGCCGAAGCTTGCCAATGCTGCCAGTCAAACGTATCTACCCACGGTAAATGCACCATCTTCCGCAACAGCAATTCAATGGCATCCACCGCCTGCTTAAGTTGCCACCCCTGCCATGAACTATTTCTGCCTAGCACGTTAAGATAGTCGTTCAAATCTTCACTGGTATGCAAGGCCAGTCGTTTATCGGGAAAGGCTTCAATATAATGCCGTGCCCGAATCACAAACCAGCGGTCGAATGGCTCTTTGATCCCCTTTTCATGAATAATAGCAATATACTTATTCCAGAAATGCGCAATCGCCATCTCGCGTTCCGGCGAGTCAGTTTGCCTTTTACCCTGCGAAGGATTATGCTGCTGATCAAACATAAAACACAGTATGGGAGTGGGGACTATCCAATGTCAATATATAGATTCAATCTATCACAATATCAGCCCATTCTGTCTATATGACTGTTAGGCAATAAAACAGATGGTATAGCTACCTCATCAAAAGTGATAAAATGAGCATAAAAGAAACCCAAGGAACAATATGCCTGAAGAATTACCAAGACTGTTTGGATTAGACAAGACCAACAGAAATTTTAGCAA
>JAUZQO010000049.1 GCA_030950925.1 Mariprofundaceae bacterium | reverse complement strand
GTAAGCTGATGTTATGCAAGCATGGCTATGCTGAAAAGGTTGAAAATAGGGTTGAACAGGTTGGGGCGGTCAATGGTGATGATGTAGTTAAGCGGCTAATTGAAAAACACAACAGAATGTAAGCAAATCGCCAAAAATGCGCCATGTATCGAAATTGGAAGATAGCCCAAAAATGCGCCTATCTCGATTTAGGCAAAAATCATGGATGCTGAATAGGTCAGCTCAAAAATGAGTCGGGGTTTATTTTGAAGGGTGAAAAGTTGCCCTTGTGGTGGGAAGTAGTTCCAAGCCGTGGTGTTTACGCCGCCACAAGGAAAGCTTTCGACCCATTATAGAAAAGCTGATATTCATGTTTTGGAGGGGGTGGAAAAAATATAAGGGGGTTATTCTGGTGGTTAAAATTTCTTATTTTAAAAAATAATTGTTGGTAAATATAGGTTTTTTGTAATTATGTGGCGCCAGTCGAGGCACCATAATAAAAAGACCAGTATAGTCCATGTGCGTCTATATTGGTCTTTTTTCGTTGGTATTTATAGCTTTTTTTTCTCCTTTACTGCTTCCTACCATCCATAACAGTCCATCCAAGTCCATATCAATCCGTGACATTTGACGGTATATCCGTCATGATTTTTCCTGATGTTTAAAAATATACCGTCAGGAACAATACCTTCGCCAAAATTAATCCTAAAACCAAAATAAAAACCTAATGGCTGCAACAGATTGATTTATCAGGGGTACATTAAAAATAACTTCAGCATTTTGGCGATATGATTTTAAATATATGATGGATATAAGAAATGAGGAAGCTATTTTCTTTTGCTGGTCCATGGCTTGATACCCTTGCCAATGGCTATGTCCTGTTTATTGATGCGCTACATGATAATCTACATCCAAGTTTAGTTAAATTTCTGGTTCAGTTATTTCACAGCAGTGAGACAAATCCGAACAATGCACAGTTGGTTTTCACGACCCATGAGACATCCATTCTCAATCAAAATGTATTTCGGAGAGATCAAATCTGGTTTAGCGAGAAAGATGAAAATCAGGCCAGTAGAGTTTACCCATTGACCGACTTCAGTCCGCGCAAGGGAAGAGAGAATCTTGAGTTAGCTTACCTTTCAGGGCGTTATGGAGCATTGCCTTATCTCAAACCCTTAAAGAAACATGCCTGATGGGTTCAGATGATCTATTTCACAAACGCAAAGCAACTAAAGTCAGTGAACTGGCTCGCCGCAAGTCTCGGCGTGCCTCCTATGCCAAGGTATTGATTGTTTGTGAGGGTGAAAAGACTGAACCCAACTATTTTAACGGGCTCAAGGATCACTATGGATTGAACAGTGCCAATATTGAAGTGTGTGGTGAATGTGGTTCTGATCTGTTAAGTATTGTGGAGTTTGCCAGTGATCGCTACCTAGAAGAGAGAAATGCTGGAGATCCCTTTGATAGAGTGTATTGTGTGTTTGATAAGGATACACATGCTAGCTATAGTCGTTTAAGTATGAATACTACATTATGTTGCTGTCACCCTCGAATGCTTGTGTCGAGGGTCTATAGTGATTCAAGTATTAAATCACCACGTCATTCCCGAAATATTTTATCGGGAATCTAATGGTAGATCCTCGATACAAGCATTCGAGGATGACGATTGGGGAATATGGAAATGATAGTTCTATACTTGAATGACTATATTGATAGATTCCAGACACAAGCACTCTGGAATGACGGTGGTTTAATACTTGAATCACTATATCAACCTGCGATAGATAGAATTAAACGAGCAACACCCAAACGAACATTCTTCGCAACCACATCAGTGCCCTGTTTTGAATACTGGTTACTTCTCCATTTCCAATATACGACCAGACCTTATGAGGCGTTGCAGGGCAATAGCGCAGGCAACCAGGTTTTGAGAGCGCTTAAAGCAGTCATGCCTGATTACGAGAAAGGGAAGTTGGATATTTTCCCTATGCTTTTGGATCAAATCGAGTTTGCCAAACACAATGCTGTTCGTGCTCTTGAGGCAGGAAAGTCTGCTCGTACGGATAATCCGACTACCAATGTGCATGAGTTGGTCGAATATTTACAGAATGTCAAATGCACATCAGACATTCCAACCCCTTAATTTCAAATTATCGGTACATACATCGGGGTATTCTTCAGCTCATCATTGCTAGAGGCGTTGTAGGCTGCGTAGATGCAAACAATGAAGAAAATGAAAAAAATGAAAAAATAAATGAGAAACGGATCTGCCATATTCTCAAATCTTGGTATTGCTCGTTTCAGCACTTGAAGAAGTTTAAATATTTAAGTTCTTGGTGTGAAATTGAATTCAGTATATCATTTTTTCTTATGTGAATGATAAATATTATAAGCATGTTATTTTTTATACCTCGTTTATCATTCGCCTTATCAATTTTTGAAGGGGATATTCATGAGCAATCAGGCACAATATACGATTAAGGAAAAACCATTTTATCAGGCTCAATCCGATGAGATTGAGCTATATGAAGCAGCTTATACTGCGCGTTTACCTGTGATGGTGAAAGGTCCTACAGGCTGTGGTAAATCACGTTTTATTGAATATATGGCTTGGAAGTTGGGCAAACCTTTGATTACGGTGGCCTGTAATGAAGATATGACAGCATCGGATTTGGTGGGTCGTTATTTGCTTGATGCCAATGGTACACGTTGGCTGGATGGTCCTTTGACCACAGCCGCACGTATTGGCGCGATTTGTTATTTGGATGAAATTGTGGAAGCACGCCAAGATACCACAGTGGTCATTCACCCTTTGACGGATCATCGTCGCACCTTGCCCTTGGATAAAAAAGGTGAGTTGCTTGAAGCGCATGAAGATTTTCAATTGGTCATTTCATATAACCCTGGTTATCAATCATTGATGAAAGATTTAAAACAATCGACCAAACAACGCTTTTGTGGGTTTGAATTTGATTATCCATCCGAAGCCATTGAAACATCCATTGTTGTCAAAGAAACAGGCATTGAAGCAGAATTGGCAAGCAAACTTGTGAAAATTGGTGGCGCAGCGCGTAATTTGAAAGGACACGGCTTGGATGAAGGTATTTCAACACGTCTATTGACCTATGCAGCAACCCTGATTAAAGGTGGCATTGAGCCTAAAGCGGCGTGTCGTATGGCATTGGTGCGCCCGATTACGGATGATGAAGATATTCGTGTCACCTTGGATCATGCTATTGATACCATCTTTGCGTAAGGTGATCCATCATGATTGATGAAACCATTGAACGCTCTGAAAAATCGCAAGCTTATTGGGAACAACTTAATTGCCGTTTTCCTGCGGCAGACCGTGTCTTCGATGAGTATATTCTTGAAGCTCAGACACTGCTGTCAGAAGAAGGCGTGTCGTCTTATATTGATCATGCTCGTTTTATTGGAAAAATGGGTCGGGGTGTTGAACCTTTGTTGGTCTATTTGGAAGAAGCACCAAGCATTGCATCGTTGGTGGGTGAGAAAATTCTGCCTGAAATTAAAGATTTTGTGTATTTTTTATCCACCCATACCAATTTTAAAGCCATTGTACCCTTTTTACAGTCTTTAGCAGCCGTAACACGGCGTTTACATAGTGATGAGCAATTGCATATTTATTTTAATTTGATTAAAAAAATGATGGAAGAAACATCTGGCTCGGTGCATGGACATCACACCACATTTCCAAGCCCTGGGCTGCCTGATTTACTCAAGCAAGCACCACGATTACTCTCCCAATTGAGTCTTGAAGGCTTTAGCAACTGGGTGGATTATGGGGTACGCTATTATAAGAATCACCCCGAACGTCAAAAAGATTATTTTACCTTACAATCGCCTGATGCAGTCGCGGTGATGCAGCGCGAACGTCATGGCACGTTGCTGATTGATCATGAGCGTCAATTGGATTTGTATTTGCGCAGTTTATGGCAAGATGGTGATTACCTCGTTCCCTATTCGTTGGCCTTTGATGAGTTGCGTAAGCCCATGCCCTATTATGACCATATGGGTATTCGTTTGCCTGATGTCTATGATGATATGAATGGTGTGTCAGGTATCAACCGTTACCGTGCTGCATTGGCGCATATGGCAGCCCATCGCCGCTGGAGCAGTCAAATGGTGGTGGATAACTGGAGTCCATTTCAGCGCATTGCAGTGGAAATGTTCGAAGATTCACGTGTTGAATACTTGGCGATGCAACTGTTTCCAGGCTTAAGATCATTGTTTTCAGCATTGCACCCAATACCCAATGAAGATGATTTATCTCATACAGAAATGTCATTGATTCGTTTGCGTTTAGCTTTGGTGTCACGCGCGATTTTAGATTCCGAATTTAAGCTTGAAGATGAGGTGTTGAAAAGTTTTGTGGTGCGATTTTTTGATGTCATGCAAGCGGGTGAGTCGTCTAGCCCTGATATGGCAGATATTGCCTTATCGTTTATTGCTCGTACCCGCCGTCAAACGGATGCTTCACCGAATACTTATTTTGACAATACTGAAGTCGACTACCGTGATGATAACCGTCATTTATGGATTTACATTGAAAGCTCCGATGAAGATGAACAATTTGAACATTTAGAAGAACAGAAAATACAAGATGATGTCGATACTTTACCACCACGCCACTATCATGAATGGGATTATAACGCTCAAACCTATCGCCCCGATTGGGTGAGTGTGTATGAGGCTGTGCATGCACGCGGTAATGTGCAAGTGGTGGATCAAATCCTTGAAAAGCACTCAGTACTTGCCAAGCGTTTAAAAGCGATTCTTGATGCTTTAAAACCTCAACAAAAGGTGAGGGTTCGCTATCAAGAAGAAGGTTCTGAACTTGATTTGGATGTGGCGATTCGTTCCTTGATTGATTTAAAAAGTGGCTCACAACCTGATATGCGTATCAATATGAGCCATAAAAATGATGGTCGTGATATTGCGGTGATGTTGTTGGTGGATTTATCGCAATCTCTGAATGAAAAAGCCAAGGGAAGCACACAAACAATTCTTGAATTATCTCAGGAAGCAGTGACCTTATTGGCTTGGACGATTGATAAACTGGGTGATAAATTTGCGATTGGTGGGTTTCACTCCGACACCCGTCACAATGTTCGTTATTCACACATCAAAGGCTTCTCAGAAAGTTTTAATGATGATGTCAAAGCGCGTTTATCGGCGATGGAAGCGAAATATTCAACGCGAATGGGTGCAGCGATGCGTCATGCAGCCCATTATTTAGAAGCTCAAAAAGCGGGTAAAAAACTGATGTTGGTGCTTACCGATGGTGAGCCTGCAGATATTGATGTGGATGATGATGCCTTATTGATTCAGGACACGCATCAAGCGGTCAAAGAGTTACAGCAGCAAGGTATTTATAGCTATTGTATCAATCTTGATCCGAAAGCGGATGAATATGTCGCAGATATTTTTGGCCAGCACTACACGGTGATTGATCATGTCGATAAACTGCCTGAAAAGCTGCCTCAAATTTTCATGTCACTCACCAAATAAACGGCATGAATGAAAAACAGCGCCAGCGTATTGTGGATAAACATAAAGATAGCTACACCCGCTTTGGTTATCATCCGCATGCGTTGTACTGGAGTGGGCGAGATATTCAGGAAATGCGCTTTAAGGTATTGGCAGAGATTGGCATTCAAGCAGGTGACGCTGTCTTGGATGTGGGCTGTGGTTTTGGTGATTTTAAATCATGGTGTGAATCAGATGCTTGCCCCATAAACTATACAGGTGTGGATGTATCCCCTGATATATTGTCTGAAGCTAGGCAACGTCATGCTGATGCTTCTTTTTATGAGGGTGATGTGTTTGATATGTCATTTGAACATCAAAGCTTTGATTGGGTGATATTATCGGGTGCATTGAATGAGCAACTGCATGATGATTCATGCTATGCCAAATCGGTGATTGGGCAGATATATAAGCTTTGCCGAAAAGGTGTCGCCTTTAATATGTTGGATGCTCGTTTTTTGAAAGCCCATGATTTACATAGTCTAATGCCCGAATATATATTGGCATATTGCCAAGATTTATGTGCTGAGTGTGAATTGCATGATGATTATCTAAAAAATGATTTTTCGATTTATATGTATCGCACTTGATGAGGGAAATCCATCGCATGTTTTAACTATGGACAAATTTCATGATATTTTCATGATATGCTTCTTTACCTAAAGAGGAGAGATTATGAAAAAGTCATTCAAGTATATGGCTGTGGGTGGTTTGGTAGTGTTCTCACTTGGCTCACAAGTGGTACAAGCGGCTGAATTTCAACCTGCAGGTGTGCGTGCATTGGGCATGGGTGGAGCTGGTGTTGCTTCTATTCGTGATACCAATGCAAGTTATTGGAATCCTGCTGCTTTTGGATTTTTTGGCGAAGATGATGCTGCGATGAAAGCAAGCGATAACAATGGTATGGGTGATAAAGATTTTGGTATCAGTGCTGATGTTGGCGCGGGTGTATCCTTACAGGGAAACTTGGCTGGTTTAGTAGATACCATTGGCAAGATTAATTACGGCGCAGTACAGACGGCCATCAATGGCAATACTACTGGGACACTGGCAGGACAACCATTACTCGATTCTTTAACCCTGATTAACAAACTTGATGGTTTGAATGCACCTGGAACGGGTCTACGCATTCTTGCCAATGGTATGGGTGGCGTGCGTATTAAAAATTTTGGTATGGGTGTACAAGTTTTGGGAGAAATTGGTGTATCAGCTAAGATTGATACTCAAAATTTAGGTTTAGCAGCAGGTGTAGCAGGTGTAGCAGGTGTTCAACAAGCGGTTGCAGCTTTGCCCCTCGCAGCTACAACTACAACTTATTTTTCAGCGGCTCAACAGGCACAACTGGTGGGTCTAGGCTATACGCAAGCAACCATCAACCAAGTAGGTGCGCAACTTGCGGCTACACCTGCGGCACAAGGTCAACAAGCGACCATTGCTCAGGCTTTAAATACAGTCGCGAACACAACGGGATCTTTAAGCAATAATAACTCAACGATTCATTACCAAGGCGCAATCGTGACAGAGGTTCCACTGTCGTATGGTTATGCGATTACCCCCAATTTTTCGATTGGTGGTAGTTTAAAATATATACAAGCACAGGTGATTGATGGTTATACGGGTGTGTTCAATCAAAACTCCAATAATTTCTCATTCAGCCAGTTTAAAGAAACCAAATCTGGTTTTGGTATTGATATGGGCGCGATGTACCGCATGCCCAACTTTCAGGCAGGTCTTGTTTTGCGTAATTTGAACAGTCCTAAATTCAAACATTCTTGGGGTTATGTGTATGAAATGAAGCCTCAGGCAAAATTGGGTGTGTCTTATATGCCTTGGAATACGGTGACGATGGAATTAGATGCGGATTTAACCAAAAACAAATCAGCACTTCGTAGCTATGATACACAGTACATCAATGCTGGGCTGGAATGGAATGTATTCCATATTGTTGCATTACGTGCAGGTGCTTATAAAAACATGGCACAAAATGATATTGGCACTGTATATACCGCAGGTTTGGGGATCAACTTATGGGCGGCACGTTTGGATATTGGTGGTGCAATGAGTACAAAAAAATCCCAATATCAAGGTCAATCATTTCCTCGTGAAGCCCGCGTGAGTGCGGCGTTAAATATTGATTTTTGAAGTATCACTTGATTTAACAAGATTACTTTCATGCACGTCAGCCTCGATTACGTCACCCCCGAGTGGTTGTGTCGGGGGTCTGTTAGTAAGCAGGAGTTTCCAGACACAAGCACTCTGGAATGACGCGGGTGGGAAGCTTTGGGATGACGTTGTTTTTTGGTAAAGTGCGTAGTTACCAATACTTTAAGGAGAGTGGATATGATTAAGAAATTTGGTGTGGCGATGGCTTTTTTTGGCGCGATAGGGGTGGCTTCTGCGCAGGAAAATCAAAACTTAACACTGTTCACATTGGGTATGGAGAGTGTGCAGTATAGTGAAGATACGGGTAGTGGTATTACAGCTTCAGGAAAAAGTATGACCAATCTCACCCAGCGATCCAGTGGTTATACTGCTGTGGATGATCATTTTGGTTTTTATATTACAACTATTTCTACCTTATCTGCGGGACAGGTTCAAGAATCATGGAGTTGGGGTAATTATGGTACGGTACAAACCAACCAGCGTAAGGTGATGCTTACCGATTTGGAATTAAGTGCTGCTTGGGAAATTTTTGATCATTATTTTGATGGCTTACAATTGGTTTCAGGTTTAAATTTGAATCGTATGAGCTTTTCTCGTTCAGGTTTTATTTACCCAAAAGGCACACAAGGTACAGTAGCCACCAATGCCGCTGGGAATGTGTTGTCTTTTACGCCAAATAATAATGGTGCAATTCAACAGTTAACGCCAGCAGGTGGATATATAGCGCGCCAACCAGGGGCTGTGTTTGAAGATTCAACAACATTGTTGGCTGAAATTGGGTTAAATTATGATTCATTTTTTAGTGATGCCCAAGGCATTCGCTTTCTTGGTGGTGTCAAAGCTGGTATCCCCTTGTATTATTATGTCACCAATTCGAATTATCCCAATACTTCTTGGACAAGTTCTTTTAAAGGTTACAATCTGCATGCAAATGTAGGTGTTGGTTTTCAAATCAAGGATAATTTTGACTTTGTTGTGATGGGGTCTGGCGATTATCGCTTCCGTCCAAGTACCAGTGTCGACCCTGCAACTGGCGGCATTGTACCCAACATAACGGTAACTATTTTTCGTGCGACTGCAGGGCTTTCTTGGAGTTTTTAACAGCCTATAGTCGTTTAAGTGAATCGTCACCCTCGAGTGCTTGTGTCGAGGGTCTATCGATAGATTCCAGACACAAGCACTCTGGAATGACGGTGGTTTAATACTTGAATCAGTATAGAGGGTTGAAAAAATATCATGCCCGATAAAATATTTCGGCTATGACGGGAGAGGGGGTCAAAGCGGTAAGGCACACCCATAAGCATGGAAGTGCCTTACCAATGCTTAATGTTTAAAGTGACGAATACCTGTGAAAATCATGGTAATGTCCTTTTCATTGGCAGCCGCAATCACTTCATCATCACGAATCGAACCACCCGGTTGAATCACTGCGGTTGCCCCTGCATCAGCCAAAGCATCCACACCATCACGGAATGGAAAAAATGCATCCGAAGCGACTGCTGAGCCTTGCGTAGCATCACCACCATGATGGGCAGCAATCCTTGTGGAGTTCACACGGTTCATTTGACCTGCGCCCACACCCAAGGTTGTGCCTTCTTTGGCAAACACAATGGCATTGGATTTTACATGCTTGGCAACAGCCCAAGCAAACAACATATCTGTCCATTCTTGTTCAGTTGGAGCGCGTTCACTCACAACTTGGCAAGCCTCGCGCGTTAACACATGTGCATCGCGTTCTTGCACCAATAAACCACCGTTGACACGTTTGAATTCCAAACCACCTGATACAGGCATGGCCGATGGTGCAAGCATCAAACGTAAGTTTTTACGCGCTTTCAAAACTCCCCGTGCTTCATCCGTAAAACCAGGTGCAATCACTACTTCCATAAAGGTTTCTGCAATAAGTTTTGCTGTGGTTTCTTCAAGCGGACGATTGAATGCTGCAATACCACCAAAAGCAGAGACTGAATCCGCAGCACGCGCACGTTCATAAATATCCGCTTGATTGCCATGCCCCATGGCGACACCACAAGGGTTGGCGTGTTTAACAATCACCACAGCTTCATCCGTTAAATCACGCACCAACGAAAAGGCGGCATCCGCATCGGCGATGTTGTTGTATGAAATGGCTTTGCCTTGCAGAATGGGGCAATCAGCAATGGACATACCATCATCTTCAAGGTCGGCATAAAAAGCCCCCGCTTGATGTGGGTTTTCACCGTAACGCAACACATCGGGTGTTTTGATAAATTGACGGGTAAAAATATCAGGAAAAGCGCGTTTGCTGCCATCTTCGTTCAATGCAGAGAAATGATTGGCAATCGCACCATCATACGCGGCAGTATGGGCAAAGGCTTTCACTGCCAAGGCACGGCGTTTACCTTTGTTCAGGCTGTTATCATCCATGCTTTTTAACACGCCAGCATAATCGTTAGGGTCAACCACAATCGTGACAAATTGATGGTTTTTGGCGGATGCACGCACCATACAAGGGCCGCCAATATCAATATTCTCAATGGCATCTTCAACGGTACATCCATCTTTAGCGACGGCTTCGCGAAATGGATAAAGATTCACACATACCAAATCAATCGGGTCAATACCATGTTCAGCCATGGATGCTAGATCACCCTTGTTGTCACGACGAGCAAGAATACCACCGTGTACTTTGGGATTGAGCGTTTTGACACGACCGTCCATCATTTCAGGAAAACCTGTGTAATCAGATACATCACGTACAGGAATACCGGCTTCACGTATGAGTTTGGCCGTGCCGCCTGTCGATAAAAGATCAACGCCACGTTCGCTTAAAGCGCGGGCAAAATCGACGATACCAGTTTTGTCCGATACACTCAGTAAGGCGCGAACGATATTGGGATGGGATGGGGACATAAGAGAGTAAGCTCCAAGATTTGCAATTTCATCAAAGGATGCGGAGCTTACGCAACATCTTTATGTACGCAACTTCGAGGAAACAGACCATGGATGCCAACACCGTTACAACCCTTACCCCTTTACACATTGCCTTTCATGATGGTGGAAAACATGTGCGGGCTGTGCTGGATGAAGGTAAGGTGGTGGGTATTCTATTGATGCGCCAGCTTTTGGAACAAGCGGCATCGGGGCATGATATACATAAGATGGCGGCACGTGATATCATGGAAACGGATATAATTTCTATGATTCAATCGAACAACGGTTTGCATATTGCACGACTTTTTCGTCAGTTCCGTATGAAATCATTGATCATGACGGATGATCAAGGTGGCTTTGTGCATCATATGGATGCTCAGGAAGCCATCGCAAGTTTACCGAGTAGTCTATTGGGATTTTTCCAACCCGTTCATCAAATGATGGTCGTATCTCCTAAAACGACGCAAGCAAATATGCTGCTTTCTGATGTGTTGGAGACATGGCTTTTGACACCGATGAGTTGTTTGATTGTGTGTGATGAAGAAGGCAGGGCTGAAGGTATGTTGAGTGAATCGGATGTGTTGCGTTGGGTATTGGCTGGTCGCCCAGCAGCATCTGTGGGTGACTATATGCATGCGCCAACCATTACTTCGTCTGACCGCTCAAACTTGGGACAAGTTTGGGGTGTGATGAAAGCACAAAATATCAGTAAAATGGTCATCGAGGATCATCAAGGTATGGTTTCAGGTTTGGTGACGGCAACAGATATTTTGGTGGCACTTTGTAGCAGTCAATTGGAAACATTTGAACAATATGCTTGCCCTGATGATGTTGATATGATGTTGGAATGGAGCAAGGCTGGCATGGTGATGGCTGTAAAAAATAGTATTGTGCAACGTTTTGGTTTTAAAAACGATGAATTGGTGGGTTTGCGTTGGAAAGAGGGGTGTGCTGATGATGTGATCAGATCACTGTTACATTTAAAACGTCATGAAAGTCTGGATATTCTGTGGGAAATTGATGGGGCAGCCTTGCCTTTTGAAGCAAGCCGTGATGCAGAACAAGCGATTATGTATTGGAGATTGAAAGTATGATGAAATTGATTGGATGGTGTTTTGTATTATTATGTTGGATGAACGTGGCACAAGCTGCGAATATTCAAGAAGCTAATTTTGATAATGGTGCGCGCTTGGTGGTGGAAGAAGATCATTCCGCACCCGTTGCCATGGTTCAAGTGTGGTTAAAGGTGGGTGGGCGTGATGAATTACCTGGAAAAACAGGTTTAGCGCATGTGTTTGAACATATGATGTTCAAAGGTTCCGATGCTTTGAAACCTGGGCAATATTCCAAAACTATTGCTGCGATGGGTGGCAATGACAATGCGTTTACCAGCCATGATTTCACTGCTTATTTTGAAACAGTACCCGCAGCAAAAGTGGATCAGGTGTTGGGCATGGAGGCTGAACGCTTTGCCCATTTAAGCTTGGGTAAAAAAGAATTTTCCAAAGAAATTCGTGTGATTATGGAAGAGCGGCGCATGCGTACCGATGATGACCCGAACTCACACATGTTTGAAGAGTTGTCCGCAGCGGCATTGCGCCTACACCCCTATCGCAACCCTGTGATTGGTTGGATGCAAGATTTGAAACGCTTGAATATTGAGGATGTCCGCGCTTTTTATAAGAAACATTATGTGGCACGCAATGTCACCGTGGTGGTGGTGGGTGATGTCGATTTTAAGCATGTCAAAGCCAGCGTTGCAAAAACATTTGGTGCCATGCCTGATGTCAAAGTTCTACCTCGATTCAATCCCAAAGAGCCTGAACCCTTGGGGGCTAAACGTGTGAATGTAAACTTACCCGCCAAAGCTCCGATTGTGGCAATCACTTTACCTGTGCCTGTTTGGGAACCAGGTAAAAATGATAAACAAGCTGCGGCATTGGCTGTCGCTACTTATATTTTAGCAGGCGGACGTTCAGCATTATTACAACAACGTGTGGTGGATGAGCAACGCAAGGCTTTTGCTGTGAGTGCAGGCTACGATCCGTTTGGTATGGGTTTGGATTTATGGTATGCCTATGGCATGTTGGGTGTGAAACAATCGACGGCTGATTTTGAGACAGCACTTTGGGCGGTACTCAATCAAATGGGTGAAAAACCAGTGACAAAACACCAATTGCAAACGGCGAAACGTAATATGGTGGCAAGCCAAGTATTTGCCCAAGACTCCTTATATTTACGGGCTAAATTGATGGGACGTTTGGAAACAGTCGGCATTGGTGCCAAGCATATAGATGATTGGTTAAAAGCGATTCAAGCGGTGACAGCCAGTGATGTGCAACATGTGGTGAAACAATTCTTACGCCCTGAAAGAGCCACCACAGGGCTACTTATTCCTAAATCAGAGGTGAAATCATGATACGTTTGATAGTATTGGTTTGGATGGCTTTAACGATACAAACAGCGCAAGCTGTACCTGTGATTCAAACAGCCACATTGGACAATGGATTGCGCGTGTTGCTCATTGAGGCGCACAATGTACCGATGGTTGCCATGCAGTTAAGTCTGCCTGCTGGCAGCCGCTTTGATGCGAAACATAAAGCTGGAAGTGCTGCGATGCTGGCTGCTATGTTAAGTGATCATACTGCCAAACATGATCAAAAATCTTGGGCAGACTGGTTGGACTTTGAAGCATTACATTTGGGTATGGGTGCATCGCGTGATACGTTAAATATGTCATTGACCGTGGTGAAAGCATCGTTGCCTGAAGGTTTGGATGCATTGAGTGAAGCCTTATTGCAACCAGGTTGGAATCCAGAACGTTTTAAGATTTTACAAGAGGATAGTGTGGCTTCTGCGATTAAATCACAAGAATCACCGAATGTGTTGGCGGCTCAAGCCACAGCATCCTTACTTTATGGTCAGTCGGGTTATGGACATGTGAGCAGCGGCACGGCGAAAAGTTTGAAAGATATTCGTTTGCAAGATTTGAAAGCGTTGTACCGAGAACAAATCAAGCCACAAGGTTCAGTTTTGGCAGTCAGTGGTGATATTCGTATGCGTGAGCTGTTACCCATGTTGAATCAACGGTTATCGGTTTGGAAAGGTAAGCCGATATATGCTGCCTTATCCGTTTCTCCAGTACATGCTAAAAAAGTACAAATAAAATATGTGGCTTTGCCGACCTCGCAAGCTTTGGTGCAGTTCTCACGCATAGGCATTGCTCGCAGTGATAAAAACTTTTTTCCGTTGTTTGTGATGAATCATTACTTGGGTGGGGGCGGCTTTGGCTCAATATTGATGGAAGAAGTGCGTGAAAAACGTGGTTTAGTTTACGGTGTATATTCCTATTTTATTCCGTTAGCTGGGCAAGGTCCTTTTGTGATTACGCTGCAAACGCGGGCATCCCAAGCTGAAAAATCTGCTACAGTCGTCCGCAATGTGATGAAGTCGTTGGTAGCTGGAGAGATTGATCCCAAGCGTTTACAAGCCACAAAAGACAACCTTATGGGTGGTTTTGCACAACGTATGGATTCGAACCGAGAACGGGTTGGCTTGATGGCGATGATTGGTTTTTATCAAATGCCGTTGAACTACTTGCAGCGCTGGACGGAACAAGTGGATTCGGTCACCGTTGCTGACATTAAAAAAATGGCAAAAAATTATTTGCAGCCGAATGATTGGAATATGGTTCAAGTCGGTCCTGTGAAGGAGTAAGCGAGATGAAAACAGTACTTGTTGTTGAAGATTCAAGCACGAGCCGAGATATTACCAGTCACTTTTTACAGCAAGGTGGCTTTCGGGTTTTGGAAGCGGAAGATGGCGCTGATGCACTCAATGTTTTAAAAGCGCGGCATGTCGATTTGATTTTGACCGACATTATGATGCCCAATATGGATGGTTGGGGGCTTTATCGGGCAGTTCGCAGCGATAAGAGTTATAATTTGACACCGTTTGTTTTCTTGAGTGTATTGGATGAGCTGGACGACCAAATCAAAGGCTTGACCTTGGGTGTGGATGACTACATTACCAAGCCTGTGACCCCCCCCCAGTTGATTGCACGTGTGAATACGGCGTTGATGCGTAGTGAACGTTTGGCCAATTATTTTTATCGGAATCCTGTGACAGATCTGTCTACACCCCGTTATTTTCGTGAGCGTTTGATTCAAGAAGATGCTCGCAGTAAGGCATCAGGATATGATTTAAGTGTGGTCGTGTTTGGTATTGGTAATTATGTAGACTTGGTGCGCGCACATGCGGAATGGTTTGCAGAAAGTGCGGCGCGTTTATCAGGTCAGGCTTTACACAAGCAGTGCCGTAGCTTTGATGTGATTGCAGATATGGGTGATGGTCGTTTTGGCGTGATTTTACCCAATGCTCCCATTGATCAAGCCAAAGCATGGGCAGATCATGTGGCTGGGAGCTGGAATGTATCGTTGGTATGGCCTGAAACACAGCAGCAAGAATTGGTTGATATTGGTTATCAATGTGTGTTTTTAACGGGTGTCGATAATGCAAGTGAAGCATTCGAAAAATTATTGGCATCATTTGATCGTAAATGGTGAATTTTTCTGATTGATGCGTGTAACAGGTGGCGAATTTCGTGGGCGTAAAATAAAAGTGCCGAATATTGATGGGGTTCGCCCCACACCTTCTCGGGTGCGAGAAGCTTTGTTTAATATGATGGGAAATATACAAGGTCAACGTGGGTTGGATTTGTTTTCGGGTTCAGGGATGATGGCGGTAGAAGCATTGTCTCGCGGTGCTGAACATATTATTTCTGTGGAATCAGATGGCAAAGTTTGCCTATATTTGGATGAAGTATCATTGAATTTTGAACTTTCAAAACATTGGAAGATTCAACGTGGCGAACTACCTCAAGCTCTGAGTGTTTGCCAAGGACAAACGTTTGATTTTATTTTTGCTGATCCTCCTTATGGCAAAGGCTTTACAGAAAAGATTTTTTTATGGCTGGAGCAGCAGGGAATTAAAACATCTTTGTTGATACTGGAAGAATCCAGCCAGGTTGATGTTTTATGGGCGAAGGGTTGGGATGTGGAAACACGTCAGTATGGTCATACTTGTTTGCACCTTTGCCGTAAAATAAAAACAACCGCCTCATCTGTGTTGGTTGATTAAGCGGTTGTTTTCAGTGTGTTCAAATTGGTGGGCTCACTATCCACCATTTAATGATTATTAACAACGATTTATAAACTAATATTTATATGTACCGTACTCTGCACCGTACGGAATCGATTCGCTAAGTACTTTCAGTAAGTTACTTCCCACCACAAGGGCGACTTCACCCTTCAAAATAACCCCCGATCCATTTTTGGATTGACCTATTCAGCGTCCATGATTTTTGCCTAAATCGAGATGTGTCCATTTTTTGCGCTGTCTTCCAATTTCGATACATGTCGCATTTTTGGCGATTTGCTTACATTCTGTTGTGTTTTTCAATTAGCCGCTTAACTACATCATCACCATTGACCGCCCCAACCTGTTCAACCCTATTTTCAACCTTTTCAGCATAGCCATGCTTGCATAACATCAGCTTAC
>JAUZQO010000048.1 GCA_030950925.1 Mariprofundaceae bacterium | reverse complement strand
TGCCATCGCTATATGAAATCACCATATTGGGCATACGGAACAGGTGAATATTCACTTGTCTTGCGTCCGATCCATGACGTATGGAAGAAATAATTTTGTTGGACATGAACAATACTGGTACATCTGATATTTTGCGCACATCATTGATAAATGCTTGAAATTTTGCATCAGAATTCAACTCAGACAACAACAACACATCAGGTTTTCTCAATTTTACATGCATATATGCCATCATGAAGTTCGCTGCCATGCCAATCACTTCAATGTGTTTATCGTTCGCTAAAATTTTTGATAAAACATTGCGCTGAGCGGCATCAGCTTCCAAAAAGACAACCTTTAATGCTGCCATACTATACTTCCATCACACAACTGAGTGTATTTCGTAGTTCATCCCATTGAATGGGTTTGGTGATATAACTTGATGCATTGACTGCAAAAGCACACGCCTCTGCCGCCTCACCTTCCAACGCTGTAACGATAAAAATGGGTACTTCTTTCCCCGCATCCAAAGCTCGAATAAATTCACAGGCGGCAAAACCATCCATATTCGGCATATCACCATCCAACATCACTATCTCAGGGGCTTTATCTTGAAAAGCCTTCACGGCTTCTTCACCATCTTCCACCGTTGTTACACGATATCCCATGTTTTCAAAAAACTGCCGCAGCATCACACAAAACATGGGGTCATCATCGGCAATTAAAACACTGGCACCTTGTTGAATCAGGTTCATGGTCACACCCCACATCACTTTTACATTTTCCCTAATATTTAGGAACTTGTAATATTTATCACAGCTCCCAAAAAAAGAGGCATCAAACATGCTTCTAAAAACAAACAGTGTTAGCACTTTTCATGCCGTTTCAAGAAGCTAAAGCAAGTATAGAACAAATATCAGATCGAATGTGAGGTCAATCCATGATACGTGGGACAGCATATCTATTGGGGCTACTATGTTGCTTTGCCAATATAGCATGGGCTGAGCATCAGGAAGTGACATTACTACTTAAATGGAAACATCAATTCCAGTTTGCAGGCTATTATATGGCAGTGGAAAAAGGTTTTTACTACAATGTAGGTTTAAAAGTTCATATCATCGAAAACGATAGCACCCATGATATTAGTCAAACTGTCAGCAAACATGATGGTATTTATGGTATTACCAGTAGCGGTGTTTTGTTAAACTATGCACAAGGACAACCCATTCAAGCCATTGCAGCTATTTTACAACACTCCCCTTTGGCATTGATGGTTTTAAAAGATTCCAATATTCATCGGATTGGAGATTTAAAAGGTAAACGGATTAGCTTGGAAGCTGGTATCGAACAAATTGAAATACTTGTCGATTTAGCCAAGCATCATATTCACTCCAATGATTACATTCACCATCATAGCAAGCTTGGTATTAAAGCTCTCATTGAGCATCGTACAGATGCTTTTCCTGTGTATATAAGCCATGAGCCCAAGATATTACGTCAACAAGGTGTTTCTTTTCGCTTATTTTATCCCAAAGATGATGGTATTGATTTTTATGGCAATGTTTTGATCACCTCAAAACAAGAAACATCCGAACACTCTGACCGTGTCAATAACTTCTTAAAAGCCACACAACGCGGTTGGATATATGCATTAAACCATGTCGATGAAAGCATTGATGTCATTCTCAAACAATACAATTCTCAACACTTATCTCGCCAACATCTCACTTTAGAAGCGCAAACATTAAAACGCTTCATTATGGCTGATGTCGTCCCCATTGGTTATATGAACCCCATACGCTGGCAACACATTGCTCAAACCTACATATCACTTGGCTTCATGCCTGATAACATTGATTTAACATCATTTATCTACCATTCACCACAAGGCATAGACCACTGGTTTATGGAAAACCGTTGGCAGATCATCACCAGCACCTTACTACTTTTTTTGTTTATTACGTTCTTGATAGTATGGATACTTCGCAAAAAAGACTTGCAGCGCATTTCACAACTGGAAGATATCCAACGCAACAATATAGAAAAAGAAAATATGCAGCTGGAGCTGAAAGAAAAAAACCAACAACTACAAAAAGCCCTCAAATATGCAGAACAGGCGACCCAAAGCAAAGGTCAATTTCTTGCCACCATGAGCCATGAAATTCGCACACCACTCAATGGGGTATTGGGTTTAACAGAATTGGTTTTAGACAGTAACTTAACATCACAGCAGCGCGGATATTTACACACCATTCAAGCCAGCGGCGAAGCGTTATTAAGCATTCTAAACGACATCTTAGATTTTTCTAAAATTGAAGCGGGCTTAATGGAGATAAAAACACGCGAGTTCAATCCCAATCACCTTATTGAACATGTGGCGAAATTATTTTCATCTCGGGTCAATGATCAAAAACCTGTCATGCTGATAACCCAAGGTATCCCATTATTACCTCATTTAATCATGGGGGATGTTGACCACCTGCATCAAGTCTTGGTAAACTTACTATCCAATGCGGTCAAATTTACAGAACATGGCGAAATCATCCTTTCTGTCACCCAACAATCTGAATCTGCGCAGCATGTTTTATTAAGGTTTCAAGTCAAAGATACTGGCATGGGGATTTCTACACATGATCAAACCCACCTTTTTCATGCCTTCACCCAAGTGGATTCAACCTACCAACGCAAACATGGTGGTACAGGTTTAGGCTTATCCATTGTCAAACGCTTGGTGATCTTAATGGGAAGTCATATTCAATTGAACAGCAAACTCGGCAATGGATCCACATTCTTCTTTGATCTAAACCTTAAAAAATCAGAACAAATCAATATCGGCGACGCATCTGATTATACGGCATATTTTTGCCAATGGCATGTGTTACTCATCGATCACCATGGTGGTCACCGAAATATGTTACAAAAACTTTTACAAGCTTGGGGCATTCACTGTATAGCATATTCATCCATGCATGATGCACAACGCGCATTATCCCAAATGAACTATGATATTGTCTTCGCTTCTAAAGAAGATATCGACAGCAATGAAGCATTGTCTCAGAGTATTCTTAACGCTTCAGCCAAATTAATCATGATCATTCAAAACGATGTTCAAATGGATGTTGAATTGCGAGAAAAATATGGATTGAATGGCTTTATGCGCAAGCCCATATTTATCCACTCTTTGTGCGAAACATTGCTATCTGTGATGGATGTGAAAGAACGCCCATCTACGATCATACATCACACCAACGCCAAAAAGCGGAACGAATATATTTTATTGGCAGAAGATAACTTGGTGAACCAACAAGTTGTCTTGGGCATGCTAGAGCGACAAGGATTTGAATATATTGATGTTGTGGGTGATGGACTTGCAGCCGTAGAATCCAGCAAAGAGCGACATTACGATTTAATTTTGTTGGATGTGCAGATGCCTCACAAGGATGGTTTAAGCGCCTGCCGAGAAATTCGCGACATAGAAACCATGCAAGGCTTGCAGCGGACACCCATTGTTGCACTTACAGCCCATGCTTTGGAAGAAGATCGTCAAGCAAGCTTACAAGCAGGTATGGATGATCATTTAACCAAGCCACTCACAGGAAAAAGTTTGAAGAAAGCCTTGGATAGATGGCTTCCAAGCACACACATTGAACATGAAACTATCCAGAACCAGCCCATAGAAAAAAACAATAAACATGATCCTCTCGCCATCTTAGACCAACACGATTTGTGTCAACTTCGGCAAGATATTGGTTTTGGTATTGGCATGATATTGGATACTTACATGCAATCATTGCCCGATCATGTTGCACGCATAAAACAAGCCATTGCCGACAATGATGGTGATGCTTTACGGCGTTGCGGTCATAAGCTCAAAGGCAGTAGCCGATCTATTGCTGCCATGCAATTGGGCGAGCTTGGTTGTCACATTGAAAAATTTGGAAAAAATGGTGATGTTGATAAGGCATGCCATCAAATGGCTGCGCTCGAATTAGCAGTACAAGATGTTACGGCGGCTTTATCTGAAGCATGGGTTGAAGCTTTGCGTTAAAATCACAAGGCTTGCCACCCAATCAGACCTTACGCATCCATAACTGTCTCAAAAAAAGCGACCTAAACCATGTTTAAGTCGCTTTCTCCATGGATGACATGATGATCAATTATTCACAAACTGATCATGCATGGGTTTTAAAGTTTACCCGCTTCTTCAGATAAATAAGATGCTACACCATCTGCATCTGCAACCATACCTTTATCGCCTTTGTTCCAACCCGCAGGGCAAACTTCACCATGTTCTTCATGGAATTGAAGTGCATCAATCATACGCAACATTTCATCCACGTTACGACCCAATGGCAAATCATTGACCACTTGATGGCGTACATTGCCTTCCTTATCAATCAAGAAAGAACCACGGTATGCTACAGATCCACCCAACAAATGAATCATATCGCCATCATCATCTTGCAAGCTTTCATTGCCAATCAATACATCATAATCAGCCGCGATATTTTTGCTCACATCTGCGACCAAAGGATACGCCACAGGACCAATGCCACCATCATTCACGGCAGTATTCCGCCATGCAACATGACTAAACTGAGAGTCGATGGAACAACCAATCACTTGTACACCACGTGCTTCAAATTCTTTGATACGGTGATCAAAGGCAATCAACTCCGATGGGCATACAAAGGTGAAGTCCAAAGGATAGAAGAACAATACCACTTCTTTGCCTTCATAATCAGACAAAGAGAAATTTTCGTTAATTGAACCATCTGCCATCACTGCTGCCGCTGTAAATTCAGGGGCTTTTTTACCAACCAATACGCTCATCTTAATATTCTCCTTTTCATGTACTCATGCCAACTGTAGACATTCTATGTCTGCGTACCACCCTTTAAATCATCGGGTTTATCGGGCGGTGATGCAAATTCAATAAAGATGTGTTTCGCTTCGGGTGCAACCCCTGCCACATCCTCTTCCAACGAACGCCGAATGGCATTGAGTTTACGCATAAAACGAATGGCTTGTTCAATTTCTGCTTCACTCATATCCGCGAACATGGCTTCTTCACGCAGCTCAACTTCTGCCATAAGCAATGTTTCTTTGGGGGACAATACGATACTGTTGACCAAGGGTACTGCTTGCACTTGTGCATCGGCAGTCCATAAACGTGTTGCCACTGCATTGACGTCATCATCGGAGTAATTCAAAAGATATTTGCGGTTGGTCGATGCTAGGAAAAATGCCAATCCTCCCATCAGCAGTCCAATGGTAATCGCTGCAATGCCATCAAAAATAGCTGAACCCGTCCACATGGATAAACCAATACCAATCAGTGCAACCACAAGCCCCAACATTGCCACACTATCTTCAATCAACACGGCCAGCGTGGTGGGATCGGAGGTGGAAAAAAAATATTCGCGAAAGGTTTTTTCTTCACTGCGGCATTGTGATAAAAATTCTCTTAAGGCGACTGAAAAAGAAAACCCTTCCACAATAAAGGCAAGACCAATAATACTGAATGGAATCCATGATATTTCAGGTTGATGGTCTTGTTGAAGTTGCCCGACAGCGTGCATGACTGTGTACACACAGCCCAAAAAGAAAATAGTCACGGCTGAAATCAAGTTCCAGAAGTATTGCTCTTGCCCATAACCAAAATGATGGTGAACATCAGCCTTTCGGGATGAACGTTTTAAGCCCAAGTATAACAAACATTGGTTGGCAGTATCGGCCAGTGAATGGACTGCCTCTGCCAGTAAAGCACTGGAGCCTGAAAAAGCAAAACCAATAAATTTTGCAGCGGTAACGATGCTATTACCAATAATAGCAGTAACAACTGCTTTTGTTGAACCATGTGACATATAAGTAAGTGACGTTCCTTGATTGTATGAAGATAAACGCGAGCTAAGATAGGGAGTTATGTGGTCATATCAACATTCAACCTTTCAGATTCATCAACGACCCGCTTTAAAATAACTATCGGATGTTCGGTATCTGATTAAAAAATAGTGTCAGATATGGAAATTCGAGTATACATACTACATGATGCTGCCGATAGGGTTCGGGAAGTGTAACCTCCCCGCCCTCCGAACCGTGCGTGCGGTTTTCCCGCCACGGCTCTCCAGTTGGTAGCTTCATCATCGTGATTAACTCGCCAAAACGTGCGCTGTTTCCATGATGTACAGCCCCCGCTTAGCGAAGTAGGCAACAAGTCTCACACATAGGCATAGGTATCTACACAAGTTTTATTCATGCAAAGAATGCCTCAGCCATTTTTTTCATTTGCTCAAGTTGTTCTTTTGAATATGTCTCCACAATTTCAAGCATGGAAAGGAAAACCCATAACCCTGCAAGTAAGGCAGGG
>JAUZQO010000047.1 GCA_030950925.1 Mariprofundaceae bacterium | reverse complement strand
GAACATTTTAGAATCATGGCGGCAGGACATTGCCGTTTCAGCCTGTGGAGTGGATGCAATAGCAACCACAATGAAGCAGGAACCTGCATTAGCATCATGCTAATCGAATCCCCTGAATTTATTCATGGGGAGGATGTCAAGATACGGCTGATAAATCAAATTTCTATAAACTAAGACTGAAATCCTGCACACGATGAATATGACGCAACCCTTCATTGACGTGATTCAAATCATCTTCTGTTTGATGCATCTGTTCACTAAGTTGCCGCATCACACGACGATGTTTGATGGAAAGGTGTTCCAATTGATGTCTCAGGTCATCATTCATTTCACAATTCTTTAAATAACTCTGCAACTCATTTTTTGCCGTGTTTAAACACACTGTTTTGGGTACCAAATCATCCCATTTCCGTTGCGATACAACGATCTGAATGCATTCCAATGCCTGTTGATAGGCTAAAAACTTCACAGTTTCACCCATACGCTGTGGCCGCCGAATAAATTCCAGATGCTGCTGTAGGTGCATATCCTGAAGCACGTGGTTGAGCTTGAACCTCTGCCAACCCTGCCCAGCCTTCACGTAACGTCAGTACCAGTGACATCACTTCTTCAGCTGCGTCTGTGGAGCATGTACACATACCATCGGTCACACGCTGCATCATATAAGCATAAAGCGTTGATAAATCTTGTGATATTTCACCACCATCTTCCATATTCAAGCTGCTTGAAAGTTCAATCAATGCCTCCAATGCCCGCGCTGAATGATCCGCTTCAGCAGCTAAATCTCCACCATGAATCGCATGAACAGCCCGACCCAACGATTGATATAAGGCATCATAACTCAATAAGATCAAACCCAAAGGACCTGCTGTATTGATTTGATTACCACGATATGTTTGATATGCACTCATTCCTGCCTCCTTGCTTTCCAATGAATAATGCGTTCCTCGCATCACCTGTCACACTTTTATCTATCGCCGATTTAGACACCAACTATAATTTTTTCATAACATTAATTTGTTCTTGCATTCTGTGCATTCACTTGCTGCGTTAAAAAGCTACCCGCTTGATTCAACACCGATAAAGATTGTTGCATCGCCAAAAAAGATTTATCCAAAGAAGTCTTTTTTTGTGCCATTTGCCGTTCCATATCTGCAATGCGAGTGGTTAATGTATCAAAGATGGACTGTGATGATGAAATACTGGATTGGATCAAACCTGTAAAAGGATTGGCAAACAAATCCAATAGACCTTCCATTTTTGCACCCAGCCCTACACCCACGGTAACACTCGCAATATTTCCCGTAGAAGCCCCAGTATACAGAACTCCAAGACCATCAATTTTTCCACTATTGCCGATTAAAAGTTGTCCTGAACCTCGGGCTGATATGCCATTGATACTTCCTATAATACTTTGACCACTGGCATTTTGATTCACGATACCCAAACCATTCACACTTTGGTTGATGGAAAAATTTGAACTTGAACCAAAACTTTTACCTTGAATACTAATACCATTGCCTTGAGCTATCGCCGCAAGACTCATGGCATAACGCCCTTCTTTTAGTACAGTATCTGTACCTAAATTTAATGAACCACCACCTTGATTATTCGCTGTCAAATTGACTGTCAACAAGCTATCACCCGATTGCACATCCGATACTTGAATTTTACCAGTCGCAGTATCCAAGCTTGCCACCACTTGTTGGTTAAAGGTGGATTGGATCGCTGATAAAAGCGTCGATATATTATCAGTAGCAGGATCTAACACCGAAAAAGAACCATTCACAGTACCACCTTGTCGATTGGTTCCTGAAATCGTAATGGTATCGCCTGCTGCAATTCCTTTGCCCAAACTGGTAAGGCTATTGGATACGGTCAGACCTGCCCCTAAACTGCCTGATAATTGATGAATATCTGTTGTTTGTTTGGAAAATTCTGTATTCAATGCCGTCAGAATCGAAGCTTGATTCATACCTGCTGTTAAATTGACAATGGCTTGCCTTTGACTGGCTGAATCTGTGATGGTGAGTGTTTCAGGACTTGCCAAAGTTGCATTTACAAGATCAGTTGTGGCACTGCTGCTCACCGAAGCTTTACTGGCCGCTTGTGAAATATTGATTTGATAGGTGCCTGAAGGCGTATTCAAGCCACTCGTTAAAAACTGAACTTGCTGATTGGAGGATATGCCATTGGCAACAAACACATCCCGAATCGCAGTCGGATCTGTGGTAATAAATTTATCAAACAAGGTGGGGTTAATGGTTAACACCCCTTTTGCATCAGGCTCAATACCCACCGACACCATGGTATTTCGATCACTGGCTAAACCAGGAATACTCTGTAAGAGACTACTCGATAGGGTGCTTTGAATGGATGTCAACACGGATTCACTCGCTAAAATACCTGTTGTTCCTGTTTTAGGATCTAAAGAAAACTGACTATTGACCAAACCTTGTACTTTGTTGTACGCATCCACAAAGGATTGTACATTGTTTCTTAACGATGCGGTATCAACGCTGATATTCATACTCACTTCAGCTAGGTTGGCTTGTTTCAAGGTTAGGGTCACACCATTTAAGGCATCGGAAATCGTATTACTGCTACGAAAAATACTTAAACCATCAATACTGACCTGAGCATCCAAGCCTTGTTGGATTGAATTGCGAGCATTCGGCACGCCTGAACCCAATTGTAAATTGGCCAAAGCCCCACCTGCATCCAAAGCAGCACCCGTTAATGTGAAACCTGTCGCACCTGTTTGATCCGATGCCAACACCAAGCGAAAATCATTGTTGCCCACTTTGATAATGGACGCGGATACACCTGTCGCAGTCGCGCCTGTATTTTGCTGATTAATTTTACTGGCAATATCTTGCAGTGTATCAGTCCCAATCACCGAAATACTTGCAGCACCCACATTAAAAGAACCGACCATACTCAATGCTGTTTGATCACTACTCACCACAGATCCCAAGCTATCAGTAACACCCTGACCTGATGACAAACGTTGCGCTTGAGCCACTTGTTGCACAATAATTTTATGTGTTCCAGCCGATACTGCATCGGTGCCTGTCACATCCAATAAAGTACCTGCTGCCACCGCAGGATCATTGCTGGTTAAGGCTGCACTGTAGGCAAAAAACTTGGTGCTATCTGCCATGGATAAAGCTGTGGATTTAAATGCCAGCATGGCATCATTGATGACGGCAAAGGCATCCTGCTTGGCTGTTTGATTCGTTTGTTTTTTTTGCGCTTGAGTGATCGCTAACTTATCAAACGCAAGCAAACCATCAACGGCTGCTTTTGTATCAAAACCTACAACACCCAATACTGAACTTGCAATAGCATTTGGCATAATATTTATCCTTTCTTATCAAGGAGTAAGCCAACTATCTCATTCATGGCAATCTGCAAAGCACGTGAACTTTTGGAAGGGAACTCGCCAATCACTGATCCAGTTTCCCCATCATGAATTTGTACAAACATTTGCCCCAACTTCGCTTCATAACCAAAACTAACAGAGGATTGTATATTTTGACTTTGTAAAGCTTGATTCGCCTGTTTAATCGCACCTTTCACGGCTTGTTCACTCATCATTGCTTCAGATATTTTTTGTAAAGGTGCAACCGATGATTGAGTCTGTTGTCGATTTGAAAACGACGCTACCGATGATGATAAAGATGAGCCCAAAGAGGCTGATACCGCTGAGGATTGATTTGAAATTTGAGAAATAGCTTCCATGACTTCAACCTCCTTGTAAAAGTTTATGACTTAACATAATCAAGATATAAAACATCCAAGTTATGTAAAATCAACTCTCCTCCTTGCCGAAACAAGAAAGAGAATGATTTTATTCAGCCTATCTGAATAGAGACATGACATTTTGCGCAGCTTGATTGGCCTGCGCAAGCATGGATGTACCGACTTGAGACAAGATTTTATTCTTGGTGAAGTTCGCCATTTCAGCCGCCATATCCGTATCACGAATCGCCGATACCGATGCGGTGGTTTGCTCAATACTGGTTGCTAAATTGGATTGAATAAAACCAATTTGATTTTGAGTCGCACCCAAATCAGCACGTTGACTGACCACTGTATTCAATGCATTTTTTGCTGTGGTCATATACGTTTGAGCTGCAGCTTGGCTTAACAGATTCCCTGTGCCACCCAAGCCCAATGAAGTAGAGGTATACTTATTGGTTAAACTGACACTCAGTTGATCTGTGGAATTGTTATTGGCACCCACTTGAAACTTAACCGCAGTTGTTGCATCAGCATGCAATTGAAATTGCGAACCACCTGTCACAGCACCCGATAAAGTCGCTGTGCCAGCAACGACAGCTGCGCCATTTGTGGCTGTAATAACCAGACCAACGGCAGTATTCAATGTTGCGGCTGATGTTGCGGCTGCCCCAGTCCCAGTCCCAGCAACAACGCTAGCACCCGTTCCTGCCGCAAGATTATCGCCTGCACTCGCCAATAATGTGCCGTCTACAGCATGCAAATCAACATTACTGGTCACACTCGTGATCGTACCTGCTGCATTAACACTCACATTAAAAGAAGCATTTTCGGTGAATGCGGAGGTACCCGTTGTAGCATAAGCAACAGTTCCTGTCGCAGTAGATGTACCATCACCGTTAGTACCTCTAGTTGACAATGTGCCTGTTACCGCAGCTTTTGCGGCATCCTGACCATTCAATAAGTTGATACCATTGAAGTTTGTACCATTGGCGATCTTATCAATGGCAGATTCTAATTTCAAACGTTCCGCATCCAATTTTCCCAACTCACCCTGATTGTTTGCAGAGGAAGCTTGTGTTGCCAATGTTTGAATACGATTGACCATATTTTGAATTTCATTCACACCTGCATCCGCCATTTTCACCATGGCTTGTGCTTGTGTTGCATTCAAAGATGCTGCTTTCAAACGCATGCTTTGCGAATCCAATTTTGATGAGACTGCGAAACCTGCAGCATCATCAGCAGCACTGTTGATACGAAAACCCGATGAAAGTTTATTCATCGAATTATTCATATTGACAGTATTGGTGTTTAAGTTTTTAAGTGCGGTATTAGCGCCGAGGTTGGTTTGGACTGATAGCATTTTAATCTCTCCGTAGTATGTGTTTGATTCGTGAACGACTTCATGCCTTGTCACGCCCTGCATCCTTGCAGGATAAAAGAACTTCCATGTTCTCCCTTGTACACTTCAATCTATCGGCGAGTATTTAAAGGACTTTAGTAAAAAAAACATTTATTTTCTCAAGTACATTAAGATTTTGCCAACATTCAATCTATCGCAGGCTATTCGTAAGACTTTAATCACTTTTCAAAAGCATAAAACATATCAATTGGTATGATACATGCTCCCTTATTGAAGGACGACATACCAAACCATCAAAGAGGTTTAACCCATGACGATAAAAAAGAAAAAAACATCAAAAATGAAAAAAAAGAAAATTCAAAATCTACTGGAGCAGGCTGTTAGCCTCCAAGATCAAAAAGATTTTGTGAATTCAGAACCGCTACTGCAAAAAATCTTAACCATGGATCCCAAACATGCGGGAGCTTACCATTGCCTTGCTCTTGTTGCCAAAGAATTCAATGAATTTAAAACTGCGTGTTCATTGATGCTCACATCCATTCAATTGGGTTATAATAATGCAGAATCCCATTATAACTATGCTGTTATCTTGGGAGAACTAAAATTACACGATCTCGCCATAGAATCCTATCAACATGCTGTTGCCATTGATAAAAACATGGGCTTGGCATGGTATAATTTAGCTTATACATACTTTAAAAAGCATCAATATAAACAAGCCAAAGACGCATTGAAAAAACTGTTAATGATCCCGCATCACTCAGAAAAAACTTACTCAAACATTGCCCAATTATACTTAGATATGGGGGAGCTTGATGAAAGCAATAAAATCTGCTCTCTCACCTTAGATTTATACCCTGAAAATCAAGAAGTACTCTGGACATCACTCAATGCTATTCAGCGCCAGCATACTATTCAAGTAGAACTCAATACAATATCGACATACCTCAAGAAAAACTTAACACTCAACTACTCCATGCGCATCACTATTTATAAAGCCATCGCAGAATGGCAGGCGGGTAAATTTAAAGCATGTCAACAAAGCATTGATGTTAGCAAGCAATGGCTTGATGGTTTTGAAGCCAATCTCGTCAACCTTTCACTATTATCATATCGCCATTTTATTCAAGAACTGCTTATTTACAGGCAAAATAATCCCAGCATTCAAACCTGCCATAAAAATATCTACATGGTTGGCGACAGCCACAGTCTTAGCAACACCCATCAAATACTATGCTTGAATCAACAGCATTACCTAGCTCAAACGCGTTTGTGTATTGGTGGCAAAACATTTCACTTAACAGCTGGTTACCCCAATATCTTCAAAAAATCTTTCAATGATGCCATTGAATCCATTCCTGATTCCAGCCCTATCATTCTGATGTTCGGTGAAATTGATTGCCGCGCCACTGAAGGTATTTTACCCGCGTTTTTGAAAGGAAACAAAGATTTATCCATCATGATTCAAGCGCAAGTCAAAGCTTATGTCGCCTACGCACTGGAGCAAACATCCCAAAAGAACCTTGATGTGTATTTTTATGGTGTACCTGCACCTCGTTTACTCAAAGATGCCCCTGACGAAACCATGGAACTATTGAAAAATATTGTGTATATATTCAACCAAGCATTGCAACACTATGCCCTTCAAGGTGGGTGTAAATTTATCAATATTTATCAATTAACGGTTGGCGAAAATGGATTAAGCGATGCTCGTTATCATATTGATAATTTTCATTTATTACCCAAATGTATTGAAGCTGCTGACTTGCTCTTCATGTCGAAATCAGAACAATAACTGACCTATATTGATATGATTAATCCAAAGCACCACCACAACTTGAGCCTTGCCCTGCCGTACAACCATAGCAATGATCCATAATAGCTATAGGTGTTCCTTCCACATTCACATTTAACAAATCTGATACATGACATCGACCTTGGTTTGCATACGGCAAATCCAACATTTGATTGAAATCACAATCATACACATAACCCTGCCAATCAATACTAAGCAACGAACGACACATCACCGACTCAAGATTGGCTTCTAAGTAATGTTCTTTAAGTTGCTGCATATAAGGCTCAAATTGACCTTGTGAAATAAGGTAACTACCAAAACGTTTGATGGGCATATTGGTGATGGTAAACAGCTGATTGAAATAAATGTTAAAACGTTCATTCAATTCTTTTTTATAGGCGGCTTGCAATTCAATTTGTGAA
The DNA here is from genome assembly GCA_030950925.1 of Mariprofundaceae bacterium. Taxonomy (GTDB): domain Bacteria; phylum Pseudomonadota; class Zetaproteobacteria; order Mariprofundales; family Mariprofundaceae. Next base: position 51,714 of record JAUZQO010000047.1, on the reverse strand, counting down.
GGGGGCAAGGATGTACCTGTTGGATTGTAAACAAGGTTTAACGTTAAATCACTGCCTTCTTGACCATATCCCAAGGCATTCAATGCCTGAATACCCGCAATACTGCGTGCAAACACACCATTTCCACGTTGCGCATCGACGTTATCACTCAAATAACAAGGCAATGAAGCCGAAACTTCAACCTGATGTTCTGCCAAAAACTCCGCCAATCCTTCATAACCGACTTCACTAAGAATAGTTAAATTACAACGATCAATTATTTTAATATCCAGTTGACGCGCTTCATAGGCCAAATAACGAAAATCAGGGTTCATTTCAGGTGCGCCGCCCGTTAAATCCAAAGTTTTAACATCCGATGCACGCAAAAAATCTAAAATCGTATCTATCGTTTCACGCTGCATAATTTCAGTACGGCGAGGTCCTGCATCAACATGACAGTGGATACAGGTTTGATTGCACACATAACCCAAATTAACTTGCAAGGTTGTCAGTTTTCCTCTGCGAATGGCAGGGAAATCTGTTTTTTCTAAAAGCGGGCGACAATCGTGCATATGCACCTCCATGTTTTAATCTTGAGTCGGCGCAAGTTGAGTCGGCGCAAGCGTAAATTACTTACATGGTTTGCCTACTTCTTCTTTTTTATGCCGTTGACGATACGCTTCGCACATGTCTTCAACACCTCCCCCATCCACCGAAATCGATGAAAACCGTTATCTGGCTAAATTTCTCATTACATCTGTCCTATCTTTCTTTGTAGGCACTGTCCACGGTGTACTACAAGTCATCCCTGGTATTCGAGCTTGGCTTGATTCCATCGGTAGCCCTTATGGTGGACCTGGACACATGATTGACCCCCTTGCCCATGCCCATATCAACCTTGTCGGTGGTGTGACCATTCTTGGTATGGCTGTGACCTATTATTTATTACCCAAAATCACGGGTCGCCCACTTTATTCCAAGCGTATGGCAGAACACTCCTTTTGGTGGACTGCAATCGGTGTGGCTGTTTTTTATACCGCGTTGATGATTTTTGGTATTTGGGAAGGCACACTTTGGTTGACCCACCCTGAAGACATCCCTGCTATTCATCGCTTTTATGGTCCTGTTATTTCCGTTGCTGCAACAGGTCTTGCCATTGGTTTTTGGGTCTATCTCGCCAATGTTTTGCTGTCCGTCAAAGGGCTGTACAAGAAAAAATCATGAGTGAACGTCTCGCTTGCGGCTGCCCCGCCACCTACCCTGATTGGCGCAATGGTGATATTGATTTGGGTGGTCAATTGGTACACGACCTTGGTATCCCGATGTTTATACACATGCCCATTGGTTATGAAAACTATTTACTCAAACAAAAAAATAATATTGAACGCTTGGAGTTACATGAAATATGGCCTGGCTTTAATTTAACACGTACAGGTGCGTTTCGTGGGCAAATGATCTGCCCACTCCAAGAAGAACACTCTCCTGCACACAACATTCGTATTCTTCCTTCCCCTTTTAACCTCCGTGTTCGCCTCTTTCATGGTGATGTCAGCAATATGCGGCAAGATATTCGCGCCATGCAATCTGAACTATTGGATGAAGGTTTATTACCCAAAGAACTTTATCTTAGTTACCTCACTTGTCCTGAATGTGAAGAAAAACGCGGCGGCAAGCGTTTGATGATTTTACGCCACTGGGTCAAAAGTGAAAAGCTTGAAAAGAAGCTTCAACGTCGCCAATAAAAAAATGCATAAATCATGCTGATTCTTATTTCACCTGCCAAAAAACTTGATATGACACCTTTTGGTTCAGGTTTTCCTGCCCAAGAGCCTGAACTTTTAAGCCATAGCCAAGCTTTGATCGATGTTTTGCGTGATAAAGATGCCTTTGGCATTGCTGAACTGATGAAATTATCCATGCCTTTGGCAGATTTGAACAGCCAACGTTTTCAACATTGGCAGACACCTTTTGATGCAGATAATGCCAAACAAGCTTTATGGGCATTCCAAGGTGATGTTTATCAAAGCTTAGATGCAGCTTCTTTCTCTACTGAAGATGTCCAATTTTCACAATGCCATTTGCGTATATTATCTGGACTTTATGGGCTTCTGCGTCCTTTGGATTGGATGCAAGCATATAGGCTTGAAATGGGAACACGCCTAAAAAATCCACGCGGCAAGGATTTATACACGTTTTGGGGTGACATTATTTCAGAGTCCATCCAAGGTGCCTTGGTGCAACAAGGTGATGATGTTCTGATTAACCTTGCTTCCCAAGAGTATTTTAAAGCTGTTCGCCCAAAGTTTTTACAAGCTCACATCATCACGCCGAGCTTTAAAGAATGGAAAAACGGACAATACAAGGTCATTGGTATTCATTCCAAACGTGCGCGTGGTTTGATGAGCCGCTTTATCATTCAGCATCAATTGCAAACACCTGATGAGCTCAAAGCATTTAATCTTCAAGGTTATCACTGGAATGAACACCTTTCCACATCACAACAAATGGTGTTTACACGCCAACAATAGAAGCCACATAAGCTTTTTCCTGCCACACTTCGCCACATGTCTAATTTTTCCGATGAATATATTGAATCATTAAAGCCTGATTTATCCCACCTTAAAGGGGTGCGGATGATTGCTGCCATGAGTGGTGGCGTGGACTCCTCTGTCATGGCGGCACTGCTTAAAGAAGCAGGTGCGGATGTGATTGGTGTTTTTCTCAATGTTTGGGAATACCGCCGTGAAGATGTGGCAGGGCAAGGTTCATGCTGCTCGCTAGATGATGCCTATGATGCCAGACGCGTGTGTGACCAAATTGGTATTCCGTTCTACAATATGGACATGCGCGATAATTTTCGTCGTGATGTCATTGAACCTTTTATTGAAGATTACGAAACAGGACGCACGCCCAACCCTTGCGAGCGATGCAACCGCTTTGTGAAGTTCGGTAGTCTTTTGGATGCTGCCGATCAGCTTGAAGCTAAATATGTTGCCACGGGTCATTATGTACAACGGCGTGATGATGACACAGGCGTGCATATTTATAAGGGTAATGATAACAAAAAAGATCAAAGCTATTTTCTTGCCACCACAGGGCGCGAGCAAGTTGTGCGGATTTTATTTCCCGTCGGACACTTGCAAAAAGATGGCACGCGAATTTTAGCACAACATTATGATTTAATGACCGCGTTTAAACATGAAAGTCAGGATATTTGTTTTATACCTGCGGGTGATCGTATTGCTTTTCTTAAACGCGAAGGGGCAACATCTGGCTTTCGTGCCGGTGATATTGTTGACCGTGAGGGCAAGCAGTTGGGTAGGCATGATGGCATTGCCCATTATACCCTGGGGCAACGCAAAGGTTTGGGTCTACCCGATGGTCCTTGGCATGTGGTATCCTTGGATGGTGTCACAGCGCGCGTGGTCGTCGCACATCCTGAAGATGCCTTGATTCGTCAGGTGGAAGTCTCTGAAGTCACTTGGCTACGAGACAAAAGTGACGATGAAATCATCACCGCCAAAGTGCGCTATCAAATGCAACCCGCTGCTTGTAACATTAATGTCGTCAACGATGTTGTTCATATCCTTTTTGACCTCCCTCAAAAACCCACTGCACCAGGGCAAGTCGCCGCATTTTATGTCGGCGATGAACTTTTGGGCGGAGGGATTGTTTCCAAGGTATTGGGTTAAATTCGCCACCTGCAAAGCCGATTCTTCGTAGCCTATCAGGCTTGGATCAAGCTAAAAATTATCTCAAGCCCACTCAACGCGTGATAGTTGCCTAAGTCCAACAGACTCCTAGAGTGCCGCACCCATCGTAAGGTGGGCTGGGAATCACTTATCTTTGCAAGCCTCATAAAAGTGCATCACGCAGGTTGAGTGATTAAAAAATAAATCGTAACATAAGTTAAGTAGAGGAAATTATGGCCGTTCAACGTACACTATCAATTATCAAACCTGACGCTGTCGCAAAAAATGTGATTGGTGATATCATCCGCCGTTTTGAAGAAAATGGTTTAACTGTCATTGGCACCAACATGACTCACTTGAGCGCTGCTGAAGCAGGGCGTTTCTATGCTGTTCATGCAGAACGTCCATTCTACAAAGATTTATGCTCATTTATGAGTTCAGGACCTGTATTAGCCATGGTTTTAGAAGGCAAAAATGCAGTGGCATTGAACCGTCAATTGATGGGTGCAACCAACCCCAAAGAAGCAGAAGCAGGCACCATTCGCGCCGATCATGCTGATTCGATTGATGCCAATGCTGTTCATGGTTCTGATTCTGAAGAAAATGCGGCCAATGAAATTGCATTTTTCTTTAGCGATTTGGATTTACAAAGCCGTTTAGCGTAACTGATATGAGCGATTCAACAGTTGTAGATTCCCCGAAACAAAGTAAGCAACAATCCGCTATGCCTGAACAAATGGCAGTACGCCGTGAAAAACTCAGCCTTCAGCGTGAGCAGGGTCTTGCTTATCCCAATACTTGGCGCACCAACACCACATTGACTGCTATTCGCAAGCAATATGGTGAGTGTGAGGCCGAAGCTTTGGCTGAAAAGGCGATTGAAGTCACTGTCGCAGGTCGGATGATGGGGCATCGTGTGATGGGAAAATCCAGCTTTGCCAAAATTCAAGATGGCGAAGGTGAACTACAGCTGTTTTTGAATCGTGATGCCTTAGGTGGTGCAGATGTTTACAATCCCACCAAAAAATGGGACTTGGGTGATGTGATTGGTGCGAAAGGCACGCTTTTCATCACCAAAACAGGCGAACTATCCGTGAAGGTGTCCCATATTGAAATCGTCACCAAATGTTTGCGCCCCTTACCTGAAAAATGGCATGGTTTGAGTGATATTGAAACCCGTTACCGTCAACGCTATGTCGACTTAATGGTGTCACCTGAATCACGCCATATCTTCCGTACTCGCTCTAAAGTCGTTTCTCTGTTACGCCAAGGCTTGGAATCACGCGGTTTTATGGAAGTAGAAACCCCCATGCTACAAACGCAAGCGGGTGGCGCGGCTGCCAAACCCTTTATCACCCATCATAATGCCTTGGATATGGACTTGTTTTTACGCATTGCGCCTGAACTATATCTCAAACGCTTATTGGTCGGCGGTTTTGAACGGGTGTTTGAAATCAATCGCAACTTTCGCAATGAAGGTTTGGATGCCACACATAATCCAGAGTTCACGATGGTTGAATTTTACCAGGCTTATGCCGATTTCACCGATGCTATGGATCACACCGAAGGTTTGATTCGTGATATTGCTCAAGGATTGAATGTTTCTCAAGTCACGTGGGAAGGGGTTGACGTTGACTTAACCCAAACTTTTCAACGTATCCGCATGGATGAAGCTGTCTTTGAAAAACGTCCTGATTTGCGTGGACATGCCAATGACAAGGCCTTGTTAGCCACTGTTTGTTTGCAAGAAAAACCCGATGTCAAACCCTTACTAACATGGAAATCTGGACATTATTTATTGGAATTGTTCGAAACTTTGGTTGAACCTCATTTGCAACAACCGACATTTATTACCCATTATCCTGTCGATGTATCCCCCTTGGCGCGGCGTAACAATGAAGATGAAACGGTGACCGATCGCTTTGAACTCTTTGTAGCTGGGCGTGAAATCGCCAATGGATTTTCAGAATTGAATGACCCCGATGATCAACGCGGACGTTTTGTGGCACAGGCTCAAGCCAAAGATGCTGGTGATGATGAAGCGACAGGTGTCGATGAAGATTATTTGCGCGCCTTGGAATTTGGCATGCCACCTGCAGCAGGTGTGGGTATTGGTGTGGATCGCTTGGTCATGTTGTTGACTGAGCAGCATTCCATTCGTGATGTATTGTTGTTTCCCCATATGCGCCCTGAATAAAACCAATGCATTCAGTGCGTTTGCTCTATTAATTTTCTAGGAGAAATCATGCTCGCAGAACGAATCATGATGACCCATCTGGTCACAGCACACGTGGATGAATCTATTAGCGATGTATTGGTACGTATGCGCCAAGCAGAGCTACGCATGCTGCCAATACTCAATTCAGATCAAACAGTTGCGGGCGTTGTATCAACATTTTCAGTATTATCCCATATTGTTCCCGATTACATTGTCAGTGGTGATTTGGATCAAGTTTCTTATGCGCCCGACATGGGTATTCTGAAAAAACATTATTCTGAACAAGCCCGCAAACATGTTTCAACGGTGATGGAAAGGGCGCCCTTATTGATTTCAAAAAATGAATCACTTTTGTCTGTTTCAGCCTCATTAATTAGCTCTGGAAAGCATGAATATGCCTTGGTGGTTGATCCTACTCTACACCTATTGGGCATCATTTCTACGGGTGACATCTTGGAATTTTTAAATTCTATCCAAGCAGGGGATGCAAACGATGCATAATGTTGAAAGCGCAGCTTCCACTGTAATTTTTGGATGGGATCCAACATGGGTCGCTGTTGCCATTTTATTACTGGTCTATGGCGTGATTATGTCGGAAAAATTCAATCGCGCTGTGTTATCCTTATTGGGTGCAGGCTTGATGATTTTATGTGGCGTGTTGAATCAACAACAAGCTGTGGCTGGTATTGATTTCAACACCATTGGTTTACTCACAGGTATGATGGTGATTGTCGCCATTAGTCAAAAAACAGGCATGTTTCAATATGTTGCCATCAAAGCTGCCAAATTAGTCAAGGGAGAACCATGGTGGATTTTGGTGATGCTATCTATGGTTACCGCTGTATTTTCTGCACTTTTGGATAATGTCACCACGGTTTTATTGATTGCCCCTGTTACTTTGTTGATTACCGATGCTTTGGGTGTTCGCCCTTATCCTTATTTGTTTGCACTTATTTTGGCATCCAATATTGGTGGTACTGCGACTTTAATTGGTGACCCTCCCAATATCATGATTGGTTCTGCTGCACATTTAAGTTTCACAGATTTTTTGGTCAATTTAACGCCGATTATCCCCGTCATTTTCATCGTAGTGATTGCAGTGATTTGGTTTATGTTTGGACGTGATTTGCACGCCACTGATGAGAAAAAAGCACTGATTATGCAATTTGATGAAAATGCCGCCATCAAAGATGTGCCTTTATTGATAAAAAGCCTCTTCGTTCTTTTTTCTGTCATTGCTGGCTTTACGGTATCCCATAGCTTGCATTTAGAGCCTGCCACCATTGCCATGTTTGGCGCAGCTGTTCTATTGTTGCTGCAAACCTTTGGGCAAAGCGTGGAAGAAAAAGATCATGCCTACGAAGGCATTATGGCGGAAGTCGAATGGACGACTATTTTCTTCTTTGTCGGTTTATTTATCATTGTTACGGGCGTAGAACATACGGGTATTATCAATATTCTAGCTGAAAAAACACTGGCACTGACAGGTGGTGACTTTGCTGCTACAGCCGCCACTGTCTTATGGGTTTCTGCCATTGCTTCGGCATTGATTGATAACATCCCCTTCGTTGCCACCATGATTCCGTTGATTCATAGCATGGCACCAACCTTTGGTGGTGCGGAGGCCATTGAGCCCTTATGGTGGGCTTTGGCTTTGGGTGCATGTTTGGGTGGCAATGGTTCTTTGATTGGTGCATCGGCCAACTTGATTGTGGCAGGCTTTGCACAACGTGCAGGTCAACCCATTGCTTTTCTTACCTTTATGAAACATGCCTTTGGTTTGATGCTTTTGACCATCGGTATCGCTCATATTTATCTTTACCTGCGCTATTTAAGCTAACGACTCGATGAAAGCTTATGAATGGATGCTGGCACGCCGCTACCTCAAATCACGCAGGGATGATCGTTTTGTATCTCTGATTGGTTGGAGTTCTGCTGCGGGTGTCGCCATTGGTGTCGCTGCTTTGATTGTTGTTTTATCCGTCATGTATGGCTTTGATGCTGAACTTAAAAATAAAATTTTAGGCTTTTCATCACACGTCGATATTCAAGGCCCTGATGACACCTTGAAACACTGGCAGCCTTGGCTAAAACAAGCTGAAAAGCTCACAGGTGTTGCCAAAGCTGCGCCTTATTTGAGTAGCCAAGTGTTGGCGAATCATGGTCATCATTCTACGGGCGCGATTCTCAAAGGTGTTGATCCATCCCGTGAACCACAAATTGCCGCCCATATCACTTATGGCAGGTTTATTCATTCGGGTGAGCAAGGCTCACCTTTTGAAGTGGTCTTGGGCAAAGATTTGGCACGAAAACTCCATGTGGATGTCGGTAATACTGTTCGTCTTCTTTCTCCCTCTGGTGGCATTTCACCCTCGGGTATTTCACCACGCATGCGCGCCTTTCGTGTGGTTGGCATCTTCGATTCAGGTTTCTATGAATACGATGTGGGTTTAATTGTCGCACCCATGTTGGCTGTCCAGCGTTTGAACCGTACAGGTGATGCAATCACGGGTATTGAACTACACTTGTATGATCGCAATCAAGCCAGTGTTGTCGCAGCAGAAGCACGCATGATTTTACCTGCCAATGCTTGGGTCACCGATTGGATGCATCGCCACCGTTCTTTTTTCAAAGCACTTAAAATGGAACGGGTGGTCATGGGTATTATTCTATCTTTGATTGTGCTTGTAGCAGTCTTTAACATGGTCTCATCCTTGGTGATGGTGGTCATGGAGCGCCGCAAAGAAATTGCCATTCTCAAAACCTTGGGCGCAACCCATGCTTCAGTCATGCGTATTTTCCTGATGATGGGCATGCTTTTATGTGGATTGGGTACACTTATAGGCACAAGTTTAGGTTTACTTTTAGCATGGAAGTTGGATGTTTTATTGCGGTGGTTTGAACATACGACTGGCATCACTATTTTATCCAGTGATGTCTATTACATTGACCATGTCCCTTCCGTGATTGACCCTATATCTATTGCTGCCATTGTGGTCACCAGCTTATTATTGGGTATGCTCGCAACTTTTTATCCTGCATGGCGGGCAGCACATGTGTTACCAGCTGATGCATTGAGGTATGAATAAGCATGTCAATCAGTGATTTACGAAGAAAAGCGAAAGAAGCTTGGATGACAGGTAAATTTGATAAGGCCTTGCCTATTTTTGAGCAGCTTCACCAACAAGATCCCAAAGATTTACGCATTTTTGTAAAACTTGCTGAAGTACGAGAAAAAAATGGTGATAAAAAAGGTGCCGTACGTGATTTCATCCATATCGCTGAAAGTTATGCCAATGATGGCTTTGTCGTACAAGCTATTGCTATCAGTAAAATCATACTTCGGATTGATCCCAGCCGCACAGAAATTCAGAATCATTTAAGGTCTCTATCTGAAAAAAGAGGGGATGATTGGGCGATTCGTACCTTAATACCCCAAGACTATGAACCCACATCCCCTGTTTCTGAAGATAAAAAATTCAATTTTGAACGCACACCACTATTATCCATGTTATCGGGTGATGAACTCCAAGACTTTATTGCATCCTTATCACTAAAAACTTATCAGGAAGAGGCATCCATTTACCAACCTGGAGATTCAGGTGGAAACCTTTATTTGATTGGCATGGGTAAGGTTCGCTTAGAAGCGGGAAACAATGCCGATGCTACTTATGCTCATTTGAGTGACGGCGATTTTTTCGGTGAAGCAGCATTTATGTCACGCACTTCACGTGTTGATACAGCCATCGCTGAAAGCGAAGTAAAAATTCTTACCATCAAGCGTGATACCTTCGATACTTGGGTCGCCAGCTATCCCAATATTCAAAGCACGGTTGAATCCTTTTATTCCGAACGGGTGTTGGCGCGCATTTTAGCCATCAGCCCTATTTTCAAAGAAATCCCTGTCAATGTACGCATGCGCTTGGCTGATAATTTCAAGCTTTGTCATTATAAAATGGGGGATGAAGTCATCCGTGAAAACACCCCAGGCGATTCCATTTTTCTGATTCGTTCGGGTCATGTCAAAGTCATCATGACCAGTCCCAAAATCCCCAATCGTTTGATTGATTTGGGTGAAATTCATGAAGGTTCATTTTTTGGTGAAGTCTCACTGCTCACAGGCAAACCAAGAACTGCTTCCGTGATTGCACGCTGTCCTCTCGAACTGATGGAGTTAAGAAAAAAAGATTTCGATCACATTGTTGAACGCTTTCCATCCGTCAAACGTGTCGTTGCGCGCTTTCAAAAGCAACGTGTTCAAGACACCATCCGCACATTGATGGAGCGTACCTAAACCCATGCGAACTGAAACAAAATCCACAGCTTTACTGGACGTTCAAGGTTTATGTAAGAGTTATACAGCTCCATCAGGAACACTTGATATTTTACATCAGGTTTCACTTGAACTACATCAAGGTGAATTTTTAGCCATTGTTGGTGAATCAGGATCAGGGAAAAGTACCTTATTACAACTTTTGGGTACCTTGGATAGCAGTGATGCGGGTGAAGTTCAGCTTCATGGTGTCTCTATTTTCAAATTATCCGAAAGCGAAAAGGCCAAACTTCGTAATCAAAGCATCGGTTTTGTTTACCAAGAACACCATCTTATTCCCGAACTCACAGCATTAGAAAATGTCATGCTTCCCCTATTGATTCAGGGCATGACAAGGCATGAAGCCCAGCTTCGTTCTGAAGAGATCTTAACCCGATTACATTTACAAGAACGTTTACAACATCCACCCACACGCCTTTCTGGGGGCGAAGCTCAACGTGTCGCCGTCGCACGTGCATTGGTGACCAAACCCATACTTTTACTAGCCGATGAGCCCACAGGCAACTTGGATGAAGCCACAGCACAAACAGTCTTTCAAGCCATGCAAGCACTTGCATTGGATGAAGGTGCAGCCGTCATGATGGTCACCCATAGTTCAGCACTTGCAGCACAAGCTGATCGCATGCTACGGCTTCATCATGGTCAACTGATTCAAATTTCAACTTCTGAGGAGTCTTTATGACCAAAGCAGATATTGTACGCACCCTTCATCAACAAGTTGGCTTGAGTAAAACAATGTCACAAATGGTGATTGATAGCATCTTAGAGAAGGTTTCTAGCACATTAAACGCGGGGGAAGATGTTCAAATTTCAAGTTTTGGACACTTCATGGTACGCCAAAAATCGGCACGTATTGGGCGTAACCCAAGAACAGGTCAAAGGGCTGAAATCACGGCTCGCCATGTCATTACCTTCCGCCCTAGCAAAAATTTCAAGCAAAGTTTGCTTGAAAAAGATGCACCATGACACAAGCTTGTTGCGTCTCATCAACAAGGAATTAGTCTGCCGACATTCATATATGAATCAACGGGGCGTAGCGCAGCTTGGTAGCGCACCACACTGGGGGTGTGGGGGTCACAGGTTCAAATCCTGTCGTCCCGACCATTCATATATTTTTCTATGACTTCAATGTCTCACTACACTGTTTGGATTCTCTTGCATGTCTAACCCCCCGATTTCACTCTCATTTGAACTTCCTCGTCGCCGCATGATTGAAAAACAATTGCTGCCTGCGGGTATTCAAAGCCAACACGTCTTGGATGCGATGTATCACGTGCATCGTCACCTTTTTGTAGACCCACCTTTGGTCGCACGTGCATATCAAAATTCGGCACTGCCCATTGGTGCAGGCCAAACCATTTCGCAGCCCTTTATGGTTGCTCGCATGACTGAACTACTTAAGCTACAAGGTCATGAACGTGTTTTAGAAATTGGTACAGGATGTGGCTATCAAACAGCCATACTCGCCTGTTTATGCCAGCATGTTTATAGCATTGAACGCATTGAAATATTGCACCAAAAATCCCTACAAAATCTACTCAAAGCGAACATTGATAATACCTCTCTTAAATGCGGCGATGGGCGCTTGGGCTGGGCTCAATATGCCCCATTTGATGCGATCATTGTAACAGCGGGTGGCTTTGCTTCAGATATTTGGATACAACAATTGCGTGAAGGTGGTGTCTTATTGATGCCAGAAGGTGAAGCAGGACAACATTGTTTGGTACGTCGAGAAAAAAAAGCAACAGGCATACAAACATCTTACTTGGATGATTGCTCCTTTGTCCCCCTTTTATCAGGAGAAGAATACGGATGAATACCGAACAAAAACCTTCAGATTCATGGTTACGTCGTACCTATCATTGGACACTGGCATGGGCTGACCATCCACAAGCTCAATGGGCATTGTTTATGATTGCTTTGATTGAAGCCAGTGTATTCCCCATTCCTCCCGATATTTTATTGTTGGCATTGGCATTGGGTCGTCCAGATCTGGCTTTGCGTTTTGCCAGTATTTGCACAGCGGGATCGACTGTTGGGGCAGCCATCGGTTATGCCATTGGTTTTTTTCTTTTTGCCAGTATTGCAGAGCCTTTGCTACAAGCTTATGGCATGATGACACAATTTCATGAGGTAGAGTCTTGGTTTTCTGATTGGGGGTTATGGCTGGTATTGATTGCAGGATTCTCCCCCATTCCATTCAAGGTCATCACCATTGCTGCGGGTGCATTTGGCTTGCCTTTTATCGGTTTTATTCTGACTGCTTTGCTATCGCGCGGCGCTCGGTTCTTTTTGGAAGGGGCTTTGCTACGCTGGGGGGGAGATCGCCTGCGTGCTTGGGTTGAACGCTACTTTGAGTGGGCAACCTTGGGCATTGCAGTGCTGGTTATATTGGGATTTTTCGGTTTATGGCTACTCAATTAAGGTGGATTATCTTATTTTGTTTGATGCTATCCACTTCAGGATGTTTTCATTCAAACCGCGATATTCATACAATTTCGCACGCCACACATCATCAAAAGTCCAGCCAAAAACATACAAAATCGTACTCGAATAAGACCTACCATACTGTTAGAAAAGGTGACTCTTTATATAAAATCGGGCAACAGTTTAGGGTGCCCTATCGCACCTTAGCAAAACGTAACCATTTGCATTACCCCTATACCATTTATGTGGGGCAAAAAATTTATCTGTCCACCCCATCTCAACATACAAGAAAAAAACTCACCCAACATAAGCATGTCAAAAAACCGCATCTTACTAAGAAAACACACCGCAAGTCTTTAAATAATATTCATTTACGCTGGCCCGTTCAAGGCACTGTGAGCAGCCCCTTTGGACGAAGAGGAAGCCGTATGCATGATGGTATTGATATTGCTGTGAAAGATGGAACACCTGTTCATGCCGCCGCCGATGGTATCGTCGTCCATTCCAGCGCACGCCTTTCGGGCTATGGAAAATTGATTATCATTCGTCACTCAGACCAGTTGTTTACCGCCTATGCACACAACCAACAATTGCTTGTAAAAGTGGGGGATCGTATCAGAGCAGGTCAAGTCATTGCCAAATCAGGACACTCTGGTCACTCCACAGGTTCTCACCTACATTTTGAGATCCGCATAGGTACAAACCCCGTCAACCCACTGCTCTATCTACCTAAAAGATAAGGTATTTCGAATCCTCACCCCCGAGTGCTTCTGTCGGGGGTCTTACGATAAGATACCCGATAAAAGTTTTCAAATATGACGGGAGCGAAGCATTGAAACTTTCATATCACATAAACATGCGATATGTTTTCACACTATACCTTATTAACATGCACACTTCTCAAGAATTGTCAAGGTAACGGAGTATCATCATGGTGCAGTCTCATAGCATGGATCCCATCAATATTTATATGCGTGAAATTTCACAGCATGAACTCCTCACAGCCCAATCTGAGATTGATTTATCCAACCGAGTTCATAACGGCGATGAATCAGCTCGCACCACAATGATTCAAGCCAACCTACGCTTGGTTGTAAAAATTGCCCGACGCTATTTATACCGCTCCCTACCCTTGTCAGACCTGATTGAAGAAGGAAACATTGGTTTAATGCGTGCGGTTGAGAAATTTGACCCCCAACATGGCTGTCGTTTCTCAACCTATGCAACTTGGTGGATTCGCCAATCCATCGAGCGTGCTATTCTCAACCAAGGTCGCATGATTCGTTTACCCGTTCATGTCGGTAAAGAGTATTATTCCATGTTGCGTTCCAGTCGGCATTTAAGTGCCACACTTGGGCGAGAGCCTTCAGAAAATGAGATTGCGCTTCACATGGGCAAAACAACCGCACGTATTCAAACCCTGTTGGCAACATCTATCACCACCGAAAATGCCGATGAAATGCTATATCAAGATGGCGACTTCACGATTTATGACATTACCGAAGATGAAAGCGTAGAACGCCCTGATGTTCAAATGGATCATTTCATTCGGGCGAAATTACTACATACATGGTTAAATCAACTGGGGAGCAATGAGCAAAAAGTGGTTCGTTTACGTTTTGGTTTGGAACGAGACCATGAAATATGGACGCTGGAAGCCATTGGTGAACATCTTGGGGTCACGCGTGAACGCATTCGCCAAATTCAGGTGGTGGCTTTGAAAAAACTCCGTAAACTTGTGGATGACGACCACATCAGCTTCGAGGAGATGATTTCATGAGCCAAACAGCAACACACCTACGGGATTTTATTCGCGATATTCCCAACTTCCCAAAAGTAGGCATTACATTTAAAGATATTACCCCGCTGCTTGCCAATGGTGATGCCTTTGCTGCGTGTGTATCCGAATTGTCTTGCCTGATTGAGAATGATGTTGATTTTATTGTTGGCATTGAATCAAGAGGATTCTTATTTGGCGCAGCTTTGGCCCAATTGACAGGGCTAGGGTTTATCCCTGTTCGAAAACCTGGAAAATTACCAGCTGATGTGCATGCCATTGATTATGAGCTGGAATATGGTATGGATCGTTTAGAGATCCACCGCGATGCACTTTCGGCTGGACATAAAGTTGTGATTATTGATGATTTATTGGCAACAGGTGGCACAGCAGAAGCCACCATCGACTTGGTTAAGCAACTTGGTGCACAAGTATCCGCTTGCCTTTTTGTCATTGAACTGGAATTTTTAGAAGGTCGCAAGCGCCTAGAGGGTACACCCGTTCATCATATTCTCGCCTATTAAACATCATATAGCCCCCTCTGATCTGATGGAATATCATCATACTGGGTGAAAAAACAAGCAATAAAACCCATCCAAAACATTTAAATCAAACAAAAAAAGGGAGGCAAAAGCCTCCCTTTTTTCATACATCTTACAACAACTCGAATTAACGTTTGGAGAATTGAGGTGCGCGACGTGCTTTCTTCAAACCAGGTTTCTTACGTTCAACCTTACGGGCATCACGGGTCAAATAACCTGCTTCCTTTAATTGGGCACGAAGGCTTGAATCGTATTCAAGCAACGCACGTGAAATACCATGACGAATTGCGCCAGCTTGACCTGAAACACCACCACCTTGAACATTGATACGAATATCAACGCTGCTGACATTGTCAGTCAGTTTCAAAGGACGCAACGCTTCTTGACGAATAATCGCGATTGGAAAGTAATGTTCCATGCTACGACCATTGACAGAAATTTCACCAGAACCAGTTTTC
Organism: Mariprofundaceae bacterium; assembly: GCA_030950925.1. Lineage (GTDB taxonomy): Bacteria > Pseudomonadota > Zetaproteobacteria > Mariprofundales > Mariprofundaceae. The sequence goes on along the minus strand of JAUZQO010000047.1, from coordinate 36,288 downwards.
AACATCACACGTGCGATACTGCGTTTGCGACGACCTGTACCACGAATAAAGTTATCAGCCATTTTCATCAACCTCTTAGTTCAGCTTCAGAGCTTCAGGCTGCTGTGCAGCATGTGGGTGATCTGAACCTGCATAAACTTTTAATTTTTTAAGCATTGCGCGACCCAATGGGTTCTTTGGCATCATGCCTTTCACAGCCAACTCAATAATGCGTTCTGGAAAACGTTCGCGTTGTTTTTCAAGGGTAATGCTTTTAAGACCACCTGCATATTGTGAATGACGGTAGTACATTTTTTGTGCTTCTTTGCGACCAGTGACTTTTACTTTTTCAGCATTGATCACAATCACATGATCGCCACAGTCAGCATGAGGGGTATATTCTGGACGATGTTTACCACGAAGTAACCTTGCTACTTCAGTGGACATGCGTCCCAAGATCAAATCTTGAGCGTCAACAATATACCATTTACGTTCAATGTCGCCAGGGCGGACAGTCCATGTGCTCATGGTTATCTCCATAGATTAAATACAATCATCCATAACAAGCCGAAGCTTGATTGGGTTGCGCATCCTATGTACCCTTGCTCCAATGTCAAATTATTTTACAACTCAAATCATGAAGGCTTACATCCAAACATTCAAATGAAAATCATGCATCACCGCTCGAAGTAAATCACTGCGTGTGACAATACCCTTAAGCTGTTGATGTTCCACAATAGGCACTGCACCGATACGGCTTTCGACAAAAAGGCGGGCAATGGCACGAGCATCGGTCTCCAACTCTGCCGTCACAACCCGATCATGCATCAAAGCATCCACCAACAGCTCCTCTTTATCTTGTCCACAGTGCATACAAACACTATGTTCACAACGACATCGCATCAAATCCCTATCCGATAGAATGCCAAGCAACCTCTTCTCTTCGGATAATACAGGAAGGTGTCGAAAACCATGATGATCAAACATTTTCCATGCTTCCATCGCAGGCGTATCGGGATATACAAAAACCACTGGTTTCGTCATCACTTGTTCTGCTTTGAATACAGGCGCTTTCGGTTGTGAAGTGGTGTAAGTGGGCAACGCTTGATGCCTTTGTTTTTGATGCCTTTGTTTTTTTTCATCTTTGGGTTTGATTGAAATATCTGCCCATGATTCCTTGGCAGGAATATCTTGAGCATCCATCGCACGGCTGGCTTGCGTTGCCGATAATTTACTCACATCGGGGCGTTGTAATAATTTTTCCAAGCGAATCGGGTCTGCAAAACCTGGTCCATAAACGGTAAACATTTATAATTTCGCCTTGCGCAAACGAAGCGCATTGCTAATCACCGATACAGAGCTAAAACTCATCGCAGCCGCTGCAATCATGGGCGACAATAACAAACCAAAAAAGGGATAAAGGACACCCGCAGCAATCGGTACACCAGCCGAGTTATAAATAAAGGCAAAGAAAAGATTTTGACGAATATTTTTCATGGTCGCACGTGATAAACGTACAGCACGTAAAATGCCTGTTAGCTCACCTTTCACAAGTGTAATACCTGCGGATTCCATCGCCACATCCGTACCCGTGCCCATGGCAATGCCGACATGCGCTTGCGCCAAAGCGGGTGCATCATTGATACCATCACCTGCCATCGCCACTGTTTTCCCTTCATCTTGCAAAGCTTTGATCACCGCTGCTTTTTGATCGGGCAGGACATCGGCTTCAAAACGCTGGATGCCTAGCTTTTCTGCGACTGCTGCAGCTGTATGATGATTATCCCCTGTAAGCATTACCACCTCAATGCCTTCCGCATGCAAGGCTTGAATCGCTTCAGGTGTCGAAGATTTAATGGGGTCAGATACGCCCAATATTCCCACCAATTCTTTTTCCACAGCCAAATACATCACAGTTTCACCTGTTTTTTGATGCGCTTCCACCATGTTTTTCACGGTTAGAATATCGACACCATAGGCTTGCATCATCTTGGCATTGCCCAAACTGATACGTTTGCCCTGCCCATCATGGATGATATGAGCTTGCACGCCCTTCCCTGTCACTGCCAAAAAGTCATCCACATCCAACAGTGTGAGCGATTTTTCTTCTGCCCCTGCCACAATCGCGGCTGCCAATGGATGCTCACTCACACGCTCCAAACTGGCAGCAAACTGCAACACATCATGTTCGCTCATTCCTCCCACCGTCTTGATGGTTGTCAATGAGGGCTTACCTTCGGTTAATGTGCCTGTTTTATCGACCACCACAGTATTTACTTTTTCCATCACTTCCAAAGCTTCAGCATTTTTAATCAAAACACCTGCCGTTGCGCCGCGCCCTGTTCCAACCATGATTGAAATCGGTGTTGCCAAACCCAAAGCACATGGACAAGCAATAATCAGCACTGCCACAGCATTGACAATCGCATGTGCCAAACGTGGATCAGGCCCCATCAACATCCATACGGCAAAGGTGAGCAATGCCACGCCCACAACCGCAGGTACAAAATAACCTGCCACAGTATCCGCCATTTTTTGAATAGGTGCGCGTGAGCGTTGTGCTTCCGCAACCATGCTAACAATTTGCGATAGCAAAGTATCTGCACCTACTTTTTCAGCACGCATCAACAATGCCCCATTGCCATTCACTGTCGCACCAATCAAAGGTTCGCCTGATAATTTTTCAACGGCCAATGGCTCACCACTGACCATGGACTCATCAACAAGGCTTGTTCCTTCCAACACCACGCCATCCACAGGTACTTTTTCACCAGGACGAATACGCAACATATCACCCACCACCACATCTTCGAGTGATACATCGGATTCAGAACCATCTTTTTTCACCAAACGTGCTGTTTTCGGTGTCATACCCAGTAAAATCTTGATCGCTTCATTGGTGCGTGAGCGAGCGCGAAGCTCCAGTACTTGCCCCAACAATACCAAGGCTGTAATCACTGCCCCCGCTTCAAAATACACCCCCACCAACCCTTCTTCTGATTGCATGACAGGAGGAAAAAAACTGGGGAAGAGAAGTGCGACAACACTATAAAACCATGCCACACCCACACCCAAACCCACCAAGGTGAACATATTCAAATTCCAAGTTTTGACCGATAAAGCAAAGCGTTCAAAAAATGGCCAGCCACCCCACCAAATGACAGGCGTTGCCAAAGCAAACTCAATCCATTGCACACTGCGCATGCTTAAACCACTAGGCAACCATGATGGTACTAAATCCGCGACCATCGCCAATAGAAAAATAGGTGCCGATAAAAGCGTACTAAATTTCAAACGTCGGCTCATATTATCAAGCTCTTCGTTCTTTTCTTCTCCTAAAATGGTTCTTGCCTCCAATGACATACCACATTTTGGGCATGAACCGGGTGCATCGCTCACAACATCCAAGTGCATGGGGCAAAAATACTCTGTTGTTTCGTTTAAACTCGGCGCAGCCATGGGCTCCAAAGCCATACCACATACCTTACACGTCCCCGCACCTTTCTGTTCTTGCCCTGGACACATCGGGCAAAAATACATGGCATCGGGGTTGTCAGACTGTGTTTTTTTCGGAGTATGATGATGTTCACATGCCTTATCTTTGCCTTCATAGTCCATGGGGCTTTTAGAAAACTTTTCAACACAATGGTGAGAGCAAAAATAATAATCATGTTCGTTGTGTTGAATATGGTTGATAGATTCACGGCTCACCTTCATGCCACAGACAGGATCATGGCTTATATGATCACCGAGATAGTCCTCGGGTGAATGACCAAACTTATCCAAGCAGTGTCCACTACAAAAATGATAATCCACACCACGGAATTGGCGTTCATGTTCTGAACCTTCTTTGACATTCATCCCACAAACAGGGTCGATATATACCATGGTTGACCTCCATATATCATCAAACGTAGTGCCGCAATCATGACGCTTACAATGGGAAAAGTATAAAGCTTATGTCCTACACATAAGTCAAGCGTTCATCCATCACTTATGGCATGGATTTTGAGTATATTTGTACATACAACTGATATGCTCGTTCAGACATATAGTCATTCAAGTATAGAACTATCATTTCTATCATCCAATCGTCACCCTCGAGTGCTTGTATCGAGGGTCTATCATTAGATTCCCGATAAAATATTTCGGGAATGACGTGGTGATTTAATACTTGAATCACTATATCCGTTCCCACGCAGGAGTATGGGAACGAGGATAAAGCTGAAGTGTGTAACATCCATTAAGGAAACCACTTGAACCCAGTGCCACCAAGAGAAGAAACATTACATTTTTTTCAACCGATTTTTAACAAGGTACATTTTAGCCAATGCAATTTCCAATGCGATATGTGCTTGTCTTTGTTTTTCCTGTTCTTCTTTTGAAGCCACTTCCCAATCTTTTTTCGTTTGTTCAACAGCCTGTGCTGCCATCTGTTCATTTAGATTATCGGCTCGTTCAACACTATCAGCAAGCACAATGACGCTATCAGGTTGAACTTCTATAAACCCACCCAAAACAACCATCGAATCACATCGAACGTCTGCACCTTGGCAATCAGGCATACATTCAACAATCAGAATACCAGGCCTTAAAACCGCCAATAAAGGCGCATGCGAAGGCATGATTTTCAACTCACCCTCAGCCGTTGTTGCCGTTACCGAACAAGCTCGATGACGGTAAATTTCTTTCTTCACCGTTGTAATCAGAACATCCATTGTTGAACATGTCATTCTGGGTACTTAATCCCTGAAAAATATGCGCGACCATCATGTTCAAATGAAACAATCATCTCATGTTTGCCTGAATCACGCGCCAAATGGTAAGCTGTCATATACCACGCATTCATCACCATCATCAACACCTTGGATTCAGATGTACCATCGGCATGATGAATTTCCGAATAAACTTTTAAACCTTCCATGATTTTCCCATCTTTTTTAATACTCACCATCAAATGATAATTTTCACGACTAAAACTCTCACCTTCAGGCGCAGGCATGACATGAAAAATAACTTCATAGCCATCATCAAGCCCAATCCGAGATACATAAAAAGAATGGATATGATCCATCACTTGCTTTACATTGCTGTGTTTCGATTCATCACTTTTCTCAAGCTTTGGTGTGGTGGAACAAGCGGCCATCAAGCCCATGATTGCCACCAACATGATGATTTTTTTCATTTTACCCACCTATCTATCTCAATTATTTATACTCAAAACCACCAGCGCACACCTGTTATCACAGATATATTATTGCTTGCTCCACCTGCTGCACGCAATAAGTTGGCCGTTGCACCAAATTGTTGCTGCTTGGCGATACCAATATACGGTGCAAATTTACGCGTGATTTCATAGCGCAAACGCAAGCCCCATTGAACATCATTAAGACCTTGACCGACATCAAATTGCGAGCTTCCACGCATGGCAGCATTGATTTCTAAACGCGGTCGCAATATCAACTTCTGTGTCAATAAAAGATCATACGTTGCTCTCACACGCGCCGATACATCACCTTTATCACTGATAAATAGCGCAGGTTCAACATCAAACCAATACGGTGCTAAACCTTGAAAACCAATCACTGCCAGCAAGCGTTGACGGGTGATGATGGGGCTATACACCCGATCATATCTCAAACCCATTTGTAATTCCCAAAATGAATCAATCGAGCGGCTATCCAACACCTGTAATTCCATATTACCTGCTCTCGTTGTCACCTCATCCGAGCCTTCCAGTTTCAACCACAACTTATGATAATTCGTACCTCGCCAAGCTTGTGTATCATAGCGTAAACTATTGTTACCATGGTTATTGACACGGTATTCTGTTTGATCTGCCAACACTTTATCAATACGGATGGTATCGGTTTCTTCCCAACCTTTCATGTGGCGATACTTATAGCCATCCGAGTAATTCGAACTGCGCGCACCCATAGGCGCACTACCGCCTTGCATGGAACCTTTCATCACTTGCCCTTGCATATTCATGCCTTCAGCCGAAGCAGAAGCCACCCATAAACCACCAGCCATGCTCAAAAGAGCCAAACTTTTTAATAGCTTCATGCGACCACCACCTCACGAAACATACCCGCTGCCATGTGATATAAAAGATGACAATGAAAAGCCCAACGCCCTTCCGCATCGGTCGTCACCAACATGCTCACACGCTGCGCAGGTTGCACAGCAATGGTATGTTTGCGAACTTGGAAACCACCTTCAGGAGATTCTAAATCCGACCACATACCATGCAAGTGCATGGGGTGAATCATGGTGCTGTCATTATGAAAAATAACACGAATACGTTCACCTTTGCGAAAGTGAATGGGGGCAGCTTCATTCAAGGTTAAGCCGTCCATCGACCAAATAAAACGCTCCATATTGCCCGTTAAATGCAATTCGATTTCCTGCGTTGGTGGACGCGTATCACGCGGTGTATGGATACTTTTCAAATCTGCATAACTCAGCACACGCCGTCCATTGTTGCGCAGCCCAGGACCTGGATCATCCAAGTTGACCCTCGGGTAATCTACACGCATATCCACACCTGCCCCATATTCATCGCGTGAATGATTGGGTTTGTGTTGCATCGCCATCTGTTTCCATTTTCCCTGTTGTGACATCGCACCCATCATATCCACCATGTCCAGCGGTACAGGTAGATCCAAAGCAGGCACGGCAGCTTTCCCCCCCTTTTCTGCGGATAAAGTACCACAAGCATAACCCGAACGATCCATGGATTGCGCAAAAATCGTATAGGCTTGTTTATCAGGAATCGTCACCATCACATCATAGGTTTCACCCGATCCAATACGCAACTCATCCACCACCACTGGCTTCACTGGCTGACCATCTGTCGCAATAACCGTTATTTTTAGACCTGGAATGCGCACATCAAAGAAGGTTGCTGTCGCCGCACCAATCAGGCGCAGACGCACCCGCTCTCCTGCTTTCGCCATACCATGCCAATTTCCATTGGGGCTGTGACCATTCATCAAATATGTATAGGTCGCAGCCGAAACATCACTAAAATCATTCGGACTCATGCGTGTCTCATTCCATACCTTTCTTTTGGCAAACGCTGCCCCTAAACCAAGGTGAGTGGCATCATCGAAAAAATCCGATGCCGTCAAGTTGCGCTGATTATAATAGCCCCCCAATTTTTTCAGGTTCAAAAAAACATCCACGGGGTTTTCATCTGTCCAGTCACTGAGTACAATTGGGTAATCCCGATCAAATGTCATATCATTCGAAGCATCGCGCGGCTCAATAATCAGCGCACCATAGACACCTGTTTGTTCAGCGAGTGTGTGGGCGTGATACCAATAGGTACCATGTTGAACAACTTTAAAGTGATGCACAAAGGTTTCCCCAGGTGCAATGCCTGGAAAACTAATACCTGGTACGCCATCCATACCCGAATCAAGAATAATGCCATGCCAGTGAATGGTGGTCATTTCATCCAAGCGATTGGTGACGCGAATGGTCACATCATCACCTTCTTTAAGGGTGATGACAGGACCTGGAAGCAGTCCATTGACGGTTGTGGCCATACTTTCTTTCCCCGTTAAATTGACCCGCATCGGCGCAATCACCAAATCAAACACGCTACCCCTTAATGCCGTTTGGGAGGAGAGCATCTCACCTGCCCAAGCCAAAGGAGACAGTGCGCCCATCAAAGGCAAGCAGGCAGCCGCCGTTGCCATGCCTTTTACAAAGGTTCGCCGACTAGATCGTAGGGGATTATTTTTTTGATTCATCCATCTCTCCTTTTTGATACGCATTCATCCTGCGGGAACAGCAAAAATCAGCACAAACAACAGCGCCAATCCAACAAGCACACAACGCCCCCGTTCAAACTGACTTTCAGAGACGATAAAACCCACAATACATTGAAGAAAATAATACAAAGCAAAGGCTCGCGATGCTAAGGTAATAATTTCAAAAATAGATCCAGACCATGCCAACATGATGGCAATGCTACCCACCATCACATATCCCCAGCGTTGCCTGATACGATTATGGGTGATTTCCGACATATTTTCAGCAGCGGCTAAGGTATCGGCGACGGCGGCAGAAAACTGAGATAAAGCGGCCGCAACAATCAAGGGAGAAACCAACAGTGCGGAGACCTCTGCGGCCAAAAGAATCAGACTATTGCCTTCATAATCACCATGCAGGATGCTCACAACGGGCAAAGCCAAGACCACAAATACCACATACACCGTGAGTGATAGATATTGAGAGTAACGCGAAGCCAAAACCCGTGTCCATGCATCAAATTGTCGCCCCAAATAACGTGTGGTTTCAAAGCCTTGCACGACAATCAATGTACCAGCCACAATGGTAATCATCTCCCAAGTGGAACGTTGGGGCATGGCTGGCATGGTAAAACTTCCCACATTCACATAGTGATTGATGTCGTAAAGGGCAAAGCCCAAAAGTAATACGGTTAAAATAGCCAAAGTGACATACAAGGCGATACTTTCCATTTTTTCCAAGGGTTTTAAGCCACCCATCACACCCATCATGGTGATAAAACCAATCACCATACTGGTCAGCAAGCTTTTGTTAAAATCAGAATCCATAGCAAAAGCACTCAATACAAACGAACTTAAAATATGAATATATAAACATACCGAGACAACATAAGCAGCCACAAGTGCCAACGATGATAAGCGTTCCACCATCAATGCCATGCGATTTTCTTCTGCTGCCAACACAGGTTCTGCATAAATAATATTATGACGAACCACAGCCCCTGCCTGAAAGGCGACCAAAGCCACCACCAACATCGCCAGTGCAGCATACGCGCCCACACTGCTCACCAACACGGGGACAATCACCAAAAAACCACTGCCAAAAATAGAGGCTAAGGGGATGCTCATGGCAGGCATGACTTGTCGAAAGGTTCGATATTCGGATGGATTCAAATCGGTCTGTTCTTTCATTCTATATGTCCTTTCATATATAGTCGTTTAAGTATCAATGCACCCTTCTCCCATCCTACTCGAAATCTTTTATCGGACATCCAGTCATATAGTGATTCAAGTATTAAACCACCGTCATTCCAGAGTGTTTGTGTCTGGAATCTATCAATAGACCCTCGACACAAGCATTCGAGGGTGACAGCAACATAATGTAGTATTCATACTTAAACGACTATAGCCCTCCGACACAAGCATTCGGGGGTGACGACGGAAGTGACAATTTGGATCAAGGTCTAAAGGAGTGATTCTATACTTAAACCGCTATCGTAGTAGCTGCCGCTACTTTAAGGGCAATGCCTTACACATAGGTCAAGCATCCATTTTTTCAATCAAATGACACAACATTTTATCACTGGGCATGGCATCAGGTATATCCGTCCATGCTTGTTGAGCTTGTTGCATACGTTCTTGCATCACCAGTAATTCAGTTATTTTTTGTTGGTTCATCATCATACGTTTCTCCAACAATTCACGCACACGCGGACAAGGAGAAGTGCCTGCTTCCACATCTAAAAATATTTTTCTCATATCTGAAAGCGTGAAACCAAACTGCTTGGCGCGTACCATGAAACTCAAGCGATGTTGATCGACATCACTAAAAAGTCGGTAACCATTATCAGGATTTCGCTTGGGGTGTAACAAACCGATACGCACATAATGGCGAACCGCATCGGATGTTATGCCTATTTTTTTAGCCACTTCATGAACCGTCATCATATTTTTACACCTTAAGGACAAGCAATATAGGGTAGTTCAAGTATGGATACTACATTGATACTTGTCGCCAGCCTCGAATGCAACACCCCCACGCACGTCACCCTCGAATGCTTGTGTCGAGGGTTGTATCAAGGGTCTATCAATAGATTCCAGACACAAGCACTCTGGAATGACGGTGGGTTAATACTTGAATCACTATAGCATCTGAATCCAATCAGTTAATCAGAATGATGCATGCCGCCCATTGTTTTTCGATGTTGAGCATCGGACATCTTGCTTTCTTTTTCATGATCCTTCTCGTTGGCACTGTGTTGATGTTTCATGCCTGTCATTGTTTTTCGATGTTGAGCATCTCCCATCACAGCAGTATCTGACTCACCATATTGAGCTTGAGATGATACTGGATGATGCATACCACTCATGGTTTTTTGATGTTGGGTATCAGACATGGTGTGGTTTTCATCCGCATAGGCAAACGATGCTGCCAATAAACTTGCGCTTAACAATGCACCTTTCATATAAGTGTATATCATGACATCTCCTAAATGAAATAACTGCATGCCTATGTCACAAGGCACACAGTCCTTTCTAGTTATTCAGTTTTTTCAAAAGCCCAAGAAAATAAATTTGATTTTTTACACCCACAAGACTCCAACATAAACACACAAAACAAAGCAATCAGTGAGCCAAGCAATAATGCAACACCTGGGCCAAACAACCACATCACACTGGCTTCCGCAGCTTCAGGCCCTAGCTCAACGGTACGAAAACCCATCAAAATCCATGCAGGTGGATACATCAATGCACCCAAACCAAATGTCCATGCAAATACGCTTTTCCAACATGTTTTTAAGGAGGTAGCTGCCACAAGACCCAACATTAAAATCACCAACAGACCAATACCCATAAAATGAATATGCCCACGAATCAAACGCTGCATAGCATCGGTTGCCAAACTTCCTGAATGACTATGTTGATGCATTTCACCGTGTCCATGCCCTTGACCTTGATGGGCATGTCCAGAGGCTTCATCATGATGCGTTGCTTCACCTTTTGCATGGCTATGCGGTGATTTTTCCATATCCATCTGATCCATGCTCATTTCAGCTTGCATGGCTTTCATTTCTTTTTGTTCATGTGCTTGTTTGATTTGTACTTCAGCTTGTTCAAAGCCGCCATGTAGTTTTTCATGGTGAGTCGCAATATATGCAACCCAACATACACCCAAAATAAGCGCCAGAAGCCCCATGGCAATGCCATGACGCACGGGTGATAACGCAGTGCCTAGTTCATTCATATCATTCCTTTATTCATGTTTATTTTTTAATATCATAACTGATGTTACGCATTTGGCATGAAATACATGCTTATTCTCCAGTACGTCACCCTCGAGTGCTTTTATCGAGGGTCTTTTGTTTCAAATCATAGATCCCCGACACAAGATTTCGGGGATGACGCTGTTTTTTTACAAGGTGCGTAACATCAGATCACAAAACAACGGTGAGGCGCATACCCCACCGTTTTTCATATCAATTACAGCGCTATATCAATTAAGAACATACCAGTGGTAAAGCTACTTTGACGAGCAATCGTTTTACCTGCTGCAAGCCCCATAGAATCCACTTGATTACTGGTGCGGGTTACTGATAAAATGCCTTGAACATTTTCAGCGATTTCATGAATACCAAACAATGTCATATTGCTGGTTGTGCTTGGCGTTGTCACACTTCCTGTCATGCCTTTAGCCATAATCATTTGTAAATCAGCACGACTGGCATCATATTTAACACCAATCAAATCTGACTCTGCAAACTTCCATTCACTGGAAAGCGTGAGTGCCATCACATTCAAGTTTTGGTTGGCATAGCTGGTTTGTTTACCTGTTGTATATGCACCCCAAAATTGAAGCGGCTCACCATAATTCAAGGCAAAATCAACACCATAGCGACTCACATCTTTGAAGGACATATCGGTTGCAGTGGTTGCACCCACTGCGCCCATCGCCATTTGCATTGGGGATGTTGCGCCAAAAACATCAGAGGTATAATTGGTCGCTTTATACGCATACGCACCAATAATATAGTTATCTGCAATTTCTTGTGCGACACGACCATAAAGACTGCTAGATTTACTTCCAGTTTTAGTATCTTGACCATACGTTCCTACTGTAAAGTCATAGTATGTTCCCACACCTGAATCACCATTGGTTGTACCATGAATACTGATACCATCTGCCATCATCAACATCGTGCCGCCTGCCATTTGTGCTGAATCATTCCAACCATAACCCAAAGAGCGTTTGGACATCATGGTCATACCATAACCCACGTTGTTTTGTACACGGCCAAAGCGAATTTTCAGTAAATCATTCACATAATACACGCCTTCCAACATGGCAACACCACCCAAAAGACTGGAATCCATCCACCAAGAGAAGTTATCATACGAACCTGCTGAAATCAGACCAAATTCACCTGATCCCACCTTAAATGTACCCGGTGCTGCACCATCCAACATACCAGGGCGATGACCTGGCATCACAGGCGTGCCAGCAGAATCAACCGTTGGTCCTGCACTTGTGGCTAAAATTTGCGTTCTCACTGTGAATGGGAAAGACGATGCAAACACTGAATGATCGCCTGCATCAAAGTTGGCACCACGATCATCTTGGCTATCAATATCATCGCGTCCAGCCGAAAATCGGAAACCACGTTCACGGAATGCTACGCCCATCTTGGTCAATTTTGGAAACATGGTATGGCAAGAGCTACACGCCATACCATATTTTCTTGCAAAGACTGGAATCGCTTCGGCTTCTGTCGGCACAAGTGCCACACTCGATACAGCAACAAATGCAAATGCACTGGCTAAAAATAATATTTTTTTCATGGGTGTTCCTCCTCAATCGTTATACGTGTGTTAAAAGAAATAACAGATTGAGGAATAGAAAGCTTGATGCCATGATCTTTTGACACATAGGTTGAGGTGAATAAGGAAAATAAATCTTAATAAAACAATGAATTAGATGAAAAATCATTTATTTTTCTGACGATTGAATTCCCATAAGTGATCATAAACGCATCAGAGCTTGTTCAAATATAATAATCTCATGTCGCGTCCAATTTTCTGTACAATGTCGATATGCCTATACCCAGCATTTGTGCTGCTTTGGCTTTATCCCCTGATGCCTTCTCAATGACTTGTTGAATATATCGTTTTTCAAAATCATGGCAGGCATCGGCAAGCTTTAATGCCTCAGAAACATGAATATTTGTCGCTTCGGAAAGTTCCAAGTGATTGTCATCACCCATCAATAAACCTCGCTCAAGTACATTGCGTAACTCTCGAACATTGCCGCGCCAAGTTTGTGACTCCAACCACACACCCTGTTCTGGGGTAAATTCGGGGGTGTTTCTTCCCCATTCTGAACATATCTGTGACAATAAACGGTGTGCCAAAGGTACAATATCACCTGTTCTTTCTCGCAGCGGTGGAATCGATAAGGGCATGACATTCAAGCGAAAATACAAATCTTCTCGAAACTTTCCATCTTTGACCGCTTGCTCAAAATTATAATTACTTGCTGCAATCACACGTGCATGAAAGGTGTATTCCTTATCATCACCCACAGGGCGGAAACTACGTTCATCCAAAACATGCAACAATTTGGATTGCATATTTAATGGCAACTCCACCAATTCATCGAGAAATACAGTCCCCTTTCCCGCACTCGCCAATAAACCCTGTCGATGTTGGTCAGCACCTGAAAAAGCCCCCTTTTTATGACCAAACAATTCTGATTCCAAAAGCTCCTGCGGAATAGCAGCACAATTCACCCGTACAAAGGGCTGCTCTTTCATCTGTGAACGGCTATGCAATAAACGTGCAACCATGCCTTTGCCCACACCTGTTTCACCTTGCAATAAAATAGGAACTTGGCTTGCGCCTACCTTTTCAATAAAGCGTTGAACTTGTTGCATCGCTGTGGATGCCCCCAAGGTTGCCAGCTCGCCCCTATCTTGAAATTCTTTTTCACTTTCACGAATGCGATGGCGCAATAAGAGTTTTTCTTCCAAACGACCAAGGCGTGCGAGCAATTCATCAAAGCGAATCGGCTTGGATACATAATCATAAACACCTGCTGCAAAGGCTTTGGATACCAATTCTCGATTGCCAAAGGCTGTCATCATAATCAATGGAATGGGGTATTCTCCTGATAATGCCAATAATACATCAAAACTTTCCCCATCAGGTAAGTGATGATCGCACAACACCGCATCCATGCTTTCATGGTGTAGTCGGTTCAAGGCTTGGCTCACCGAATCCGCTTCGTAAACATCAAAGCCTTCCAACAGCAACATATCAACAATCCCTTGCCGTATATGTTTCTCATCTTCAACAATTAACAGTTTCATGCAGCTCCTTTTCACTCATCGGTAAATAAATTTGGAAGCAACTACCATGCTCATCACTATGAATAAGCTGCAAAGAACTTTGAATGCTATGCAATAACTCTCGACTGATTGCCAAGCCAAGCCCTGTACCTTGACCACGCGGTTTGCTTGTAAAATGCGGTTCAAAAATAGCTTGTTGCACAGCAGTAGGAATCCCACTGCCTGTATCTTTCACATTCAGCATGACCCCGTTCATCCCTTCAAACGCATGAATGATGATACTTCCACCACCCTTACAAGCATCAATGGCATTGAGAATAAGGTTGATTAACACTTGAAGCACAATGCTTTCATCGGAGTAAACAACGGGTAAATGAGCATCTATATCTGTACTAACATGGATTGTTTTTTTATCGGGTGACATTTGCGCCAAATAAACTGCATTATCAATCACAGGTTGAAGTTTGAAAAAATGTAAGTGACGGTGTGGGTCATGCCTAGAAAAATTAAGAATCATCTGAATAATGGATTCAATACGCTCACTTTCCACAAGCGCAGCTTCAATATGATGGTCAATATGATGATCTTTCTTGCCTAATTTCTTTTGAGCCACTTGCAACGAAACAGAAATGGCTGCCAAGGGGTTACCAATTTCATGCGCAATACCTGCTGCAATAAAGCCCAAGGCATTCATTTTTTCCTGATATGCGGATAAATTTCGGGCATGATCAAGGTGTTTATCTCTTTCTTGCAATGCCTGCCCCATGGTATTTAAGGCACTGGCTAATTCGCCAATTTCATCTTGGGAAGTGACAGGACTCTGCTGGGTAAAATCCCCTTCACCAATTTGTTGTGCTGCTTTACGCATCCGAACCAATGGTAAAACAATTTGGCTGTAAATAAAATGGGTTAAAAATATTAATGTCATCAGAAGAATAAGCAGCAAAACCAAGGCATCATCACGCATATCCATTCTTAAACCATCCATCATACGCATGGCATCATTGACTTGAATATCTAAGTTTTGATGTTGCTCAGATAACTGTAAAACAGCAATTTTTCCATGTTCATTTACTTCTTTTAATAAAATAGGCCCTTCCATATTGCCCACTGCAAACGGCAATGCGAAAATACGATGGCTTAAAGCATAGATGCGCTGAAGCTGATCTGAAATGCGCCGAAAAGAATCATCAGCATAGTGGTGTTCATATGTCTGAATGGATGATAATAAGCTTTGATGGCGTTGATTAAAGTATGCTTCAAGACGGTAATCGCCTGTAATCAAAAACTCTTTCATCGGATCAATATAACGGTTAATCGAGATTTCAAGATTATGCAATTCATGACTTTTATGATTGCTACCCTCAACAATACTCGCTTCAAAGCGTAAACGCTTCATATCTTGAAGTATATCCCAGCCAAACATGGCCACCATGATGAAAATAATCATAAGCCATAACCCTATTTTAATCGATAGGTGTTGGCTGACCAAATGTTCAATTTTCATAAAAAACAGCCTATCAAAAGCCAACTCTGCACCCCATATCATGAGGTGCAGTGCCTGCTTTCATTTATTTTTTTCAGGATATGTGATGCCACCAAAGTGTTTCTTTCCATCGTTTGTTTTGAATAGAATCATGATTTCATGTGTTCCAGCATGCCCTAAATCATAGCTTGCCATATACCAATCACCCATTTTCATCATCATCTTGGATTCTGACTTAGCATTGGGGTGGGTCACTTTAGAGTTCACGGCTTGCAGGGTGATAATATCACCCGATTTTTCAACCTTCACCATCAGGTGGTGGGTGCCACCATGTGCCATACCTTCAGGGGCTTTCATCACATGAAAACTGACTTCATAGCCATCAATCACTTTTTTCTTGAGAAACATGCCTTTCATACCTGTCATATTTTTCATAGATCCCATATGACCATCCATCTTTTGCATGGAACATGGATTATGTTCCATATTCATTTGATGACCCTCATCACCATGTGCGAATGCTATGGAACTACTCAATAATAAACTTGCTGCCAATAATATTGTTTTTTTCATGGTTTTACTCCTACTTGGGGGCTTGTAGCCCATTGAAATTTTCATGTAAAAATTAGGGTATATAGTCATTCAAGTATAGAACTATCATTTCCATATTCCCCAATCGTCATCCTCGAATGCTTGTATCGAGGATCTACCATTAGATTCCCGATAAAATATTTCGGGAATGACGTGGTGATTTAATACTTGAATCACTATAATTTAGTGAATGGACATCATACGTTCTCCTTTATTTATTTTTTGAAGGGTGAAATACGTGCAAAAGGGCGATGACCTGCTCGCATGTGCATCAAAGACATGGAAACATGCCCCAAGACATACAACCAAAGTAAGTTGGACAATCCTGAATGGGTGCTGAGCAATAGTTCCATGGTCGGTGATACATGATCCTCAACAATACGACTTGCACCATCATGCAAAAACCAAACGGCAGTGCCTGTGGTTGCCATCCCTACCATGGTCAACAAACCCAACATTTCAATGATCATGGCCAAACTATTTCCAGCACTGATAAACGCAGTTTTACCCATCAGTGCAGCAGGTAATTTTTTCACCACAAGCCCAGCCTCTTGCCAATGATGTAAAGAAAAAAGAACCCCAATTTGCCGTTTGGATTCTTCACCTCGACGCACAATGGCCCATATCAAATTTGCCAACACAATGCTTGCAATCAGCAAACCATCCAGTTGATGAAATATCATGATTAATTTACCCATAGGTGTCTCAGGGTCATCGGGATGACTCATCAGCAAGCTACTGGCAAGTTGTAACAATGCGCCAATGGCTAGACCTGCATGTAACCATCGGGTGGTTGCGTGATAATCCTCTAAAGTATCTTGTGTTGTCATGGTTTTTTGATCTCCTTATGTTGAACGGTTGGCACTGCACCTGTATTATAAATGGCTTCGAGAATGACTTTAATTTGAGGTGATGCCCAAGGGAAGCCACCCACGACTCTTTCAACAAGCACACCCTTTCGATTCAAGACAAAGGTTTCGGGGTAACGCGCTACACCCAAAACATCCAACGCAATGGCTTTGCCGCCATCATCCCAATAAATGGGAAAAGAAACGTGGTGTTCTTTGACAAAATCTTTGACATGTTGAAGCATCTGATCTGTGGCTAAACCCACAACCAAAAATTTATCCTTGGGCAACATCTCAGATAATTTGATTAAATCAGGCATTTCATCACGACAAGGTGGACACCATGTTGCCCAAACATTGAATACCACCACTTTATCTTTAAAGAGTGCCTTGCTACTGATCTTTTCACCCGATAAAGAAATCATGGTGAATACGGGCATGACCTTGCCTTTTTCAGGCAAAGCCATAACCTTTTCATCACTACACCCTGATAAAAACACCGCCAACGACAGGCTCATGACGAGAAAAACATAAGATTTCATGGGTAATGATGAAAAATCGTGGTTGTTCCATCGTGGGTAAAAGCCAAAACATCATAGCCCTGCGGTTGTTGATCCACAGCCTGCATCCCTGGTGATTTCATCGGCATACCGGGGGCTGTTAAACCTGCAATATTTGGACGCTCTTTTAAGAGACGATCCACATCTTCCGCAGGCACATGACCTTCAATAATATAGCCATCAATCAAGGCCGTATGGCAAGAAGAAAGTTTATTGGGTACGCCATATTGTGCCTTTACAGCAGTCATATCATCACGTTTATGTTCAATCACCTCAAAGCCTGATTGACGCAAATGATCCGCCCATTTTCCACAACATCCGCAAGTGGGTGATTTATACATATCAAGCGAATACTGGGCGTAAGAAGCTTGCTTGGGTAAAGCATCTGCCACCGCCGTATAAGATACGCCAAAGGTAAGCATGATACCTAAAAATAATGGTGCTTTTTTAATCATCATGTTCATGCCCTCCACCATCGCCACCCATATTCATCATGGGCATATCAGACATACCATCACCCAACATCATGCAACCATTTAAACTCAATAAACCCAACAAAAACAAACCCAACAGACTATATTTCACGTTCATAAGACACTCCTTTTATTTTTTCCAACATGTGTACAACAAGCTCATCAATCACAGCAACCATCATGATATGCAACTTCTGATTGTGTCCGAATACGATAAAATTTATGCACGGGTGAAATCGTCACAATGCCATCATCAGGCTGCCCTACATGCGCCGCCTTCATAATACAATGTGCGACTTCTTCAGCTTTTGATTCAGCCGTAAATATCTCGATACGAATGTGCACCGTCATATGATCTTGACTATAAAAATTCTCGTATTCTCCATAACCCTTGACCTGACTGATGCTGACCCCTTCGATACCAAGCTCCTGCAAGCAGGCTTCCACTTGCTCCAGTGCATCGGTACGAATAATGGCAATCACAGCGTTTGTCTTCATAAAACTCTCCTTATCAACATTAAGCTTTTTCAGCACGACGCATGGCACGTTTTTCTTTGGATTGTAAAATGATGCAGTAAAACACGGGCATCACGATTAAACACACAATAAGTGTGGTTAGCATGCCCCCAACCATCGGAGCTGCGATGCGCTGCATGACGCTTGATCCTGTGCCTGAACTCCACATGATCGGCAATAGACCCGCGATAATGGCGGCGGCTGTCATTGCAATCGCACGCACACGCTGAGATGTACCATTAAGCACGGCTTCAAAGATTTCTTTTGAGGTCAGCGAGCGTTTCAACTCTTCACGCTTACGCGCCACTTCCTGTCCAATAAACGTCAGCACCAGCACGCCAATTTCAGCAGCCACGCCTGCCAGTGCAATAAATCCCACATCCACGGCCACACTCAGATTGTAATCCATCAAATAAATCAACCAAACACCACCCGCCAGTGCAAACGGCACGGAAGCCATGACCACCATCGGCTCAACCAGTGTTTTGAAATTGAAATACAGCAGCAAGAAAATCAGCACCAACACCAGCGGCGCAGCCAACTGCATACGTTCATTGGCCTGTTGCATATACTCATACTGCCCTGACCATAGCACCTCATACCCTGGCGGAATTTTCACTTTAGCCTCAACAGCCTGCTTGGCTTTCTCAACATAACCACCAATATCCGATGTCTTAATATCGACATAAATCCAAGTATCAGACAGCGAGTTTTCACTCTTGATGGAAGGTGGACCACGCCGAATCACAAGGTTTGCGACTTGAGCAATGGGAATCTGCACACCTGTGGGTGTCGAAATCAACATACGTTTCAGCTCTTCAGGTGTACTACGCAGACCGCGTGCATAACGCAGATTCACAGGGTAACGCTCCAGTCCTTCCACGGTTTCGGTAATATCCATGCCACCAATCGCCGATTGAATCACATCCTGAACATCACCCGTCGTTAGCCCATAGCGCGCTGCTTTCTTACGATCAATATCAAAATCCAAGTAGTAGCCACCCATAGCACGATCACCCATGGCGGATTTGGTATCAGGCAACATCTTCAACACACCTTCAATTTGCTTACCAAGGCGTTGTAGCACAAGCAAATCGGGTCCAATAATCTTGACCCCAACGGGGGTTTTGATGCCCGTTGAAAGCATGTCAATGCGCGTTTTAATGGGAAATCCCCAAGCGTTTGCCACAGCGGGAAACTGAATGGCTTTGTCCATTTCCAGCTTCAATTCAGCTGTGGTTTTGGAAGGGTCTGGCCACTGATCCCGTGGTTTCACGCGAATGGTAATTTCCGTCATCGCCAGCGAAGCAGGATCGGTGGATGTTTCGGCCCGCCCATTTTTACCAAACACAGATTGCACTTCGGGAAAGGTCATCAGGATTTTATCCATCTGCTGCATCATCTCCTTCGATTTGGTAATGGAGATACCGGGAATCGCTGTCGGCATATACAAAATATCACCTTCATCCAAGGGTGGCATGAATTCACTGCCCAGTTTACCCAGCGGATATATCACACTCAGTAGTACTGCCAAAGCGATGGTAAGCGTGACACCTTTATATTTCAGTGCCTTGGCAAGGCTTGGGCCATGCAGAAATTTAAGGAATCGGTTCACGGGATTTTTTTCTTCAGGGATAATCTTGCCCCGAATAAAATAGCCCATCAACAATGGCACCAAGGTGACCGCAAGCACCGCTGCCGCAGCCATGATATAAGTCGCAGTAAAGGCTAGGGGTTTGAATAATCGTCCAGATTGTTCTTCAAGCGTGAATATCACCAAATAAGAGGATGTAATAATCAACAATGAAAAGAACAGCGCGGGTGCCACTTCTTGCGAAGCATTTCTGATCGCCGTCCACCGCTCAGGAATCGTTAATTCCGAGCCCTTCTTTTTCTCGCCATGTTCAAGATGTTTGTGGGCATTTTCAATCAGCACAATCGCCCCATCCACCATGGCTCCGAGCGTGATCGCAATACCGCCAAGACTCATAATATTGGCAGATAAACCCTGCCATTGCATCAGAATAAAGGCCATCAACATGCCCATGGGTAGGGTGATAATGGCTACGAGAGCAGAGCGAGCATGCAATAGAAAAATCATGCACACCAAGGCAATCACAATAAATTCTTCAAACAATTTTTCTTTAAGGTTATCGACCGAGCGTTCAATCAATGCGCCACGGTCATACATGGGCACAATTTCTACACCTTCGGGCATAATTTTTTGTAATTCTGCAATCTTCTCACGAATAGCTTCAATGGTGGTTAAGGCATTTTCTCCGAAACGCATGACCACGATGCCGCCAGCAGTTTCGCCTTCGCCGTTATAATCCACCGCACCACGCCTGAGCTCTGGGCCTAGATGCACATGCGCCACATCCATCAATCGTATGGGTGTACCATTTTTATCCACACCGACAGGAATTTGATTCAGATCATCCACGGATTTGATATAACCCAAACCGCGCACCAAAAATTCAGTTTCCGCCATCTCAACCAAGCGACCACCCACATCGTTATTCGAACGCATGATGGCGTGTTTCACCTTGGACAGTGGAATGTTGTAGGCCAATAAAATATTGGGATCAACTTCCACTTGGTACTGTTTGACAAAACCACCCACGGAAGCAACTTCAGATACATTTTTAACGGTTTCTAGGCGATAACGAAGCACCCAATCCTGCAAGCTGCGCAACTCTGCCAAATCATGTTTGCCCGTTTTATCGACCAACACATATTCATAAATCCAACCCACACCTGTGGCATCAGGCCCAAGCACTGGTTTCACACCAGCGGGCAGGCTCTGTGCCGCTGTATTGGCATATTCCAGCACGCGCGAACGCGCCCAATACATATCCGTGCCTTCTTCAAAAATAATATAAACAAAGGAGTAATTAAAAAACGAATAACCACGCACCAGTTTGGCACCCGGAACCTGTAACATGGTGGTGGTTAAAGGATAAGTCACTTGATCTTCCACCACCTGCGGTGCTTGCCCTGGGAATTTGGTAAACAAAATAACCTGAACATCAGATAAATCTGGAATGGCATCGAGCTTGATATTCTTTACCGACCACGCACCCGCCAAAATCAAAAAAGCTGTCGCCATGAATACCAACATGCCATTCTTCAACGAACCATCAATAATACTTTTAATCATATCCCCTCCTTACCATATCGCGCAGTTATTCAATGTTTCACCAGCAAATAACTGCACATATTTTTCTACTACACCATCTATAGTGATTCAAGTATGAAACTACCGTCATTCCCGAAATTTTTTATCGGGAATCTATCGATATAGTCGTTTAAGTATTAAACCACCGTCATTCCAGAGTGCTTGTGTCTGGAATCTATCGATAGACCCTCGACACACGCATTCGAGGGTGACGACTACATCATGTAGTTATTCATACCTAAACGACTATAACGCGACATGTTTAACGCTATGTGCAGGGCATAAGTCAAGCCCTACACATCACAAAAACACGTACTTACGCTTTCTTCTCCATACGTTTTACCTGACGCTTCTCTTGAAATTGAAGAATCAAGCCATAGATCAAAGGCAAGACCAACAAACACAGCAGCGTCGCAGTTAACATGCCGCCAACCATCGGTGCGGCAATGCGTTGCATCACTTCTGAACCCGTTCCTGAACTCCACATGATGGGCAATAAACCCGCGATAATCGCTGTTGCTGTCATGGCAATAGGACGTACCCGTTGGGAGGTTCCATCAAGCACAGCCCCCATAATCTCTTCTGACTGCAATAAACGCCCTTTTTCTCGGCGTAGCTTGCTGATTTTGTGATTGATAAAGGTGAGAACCAACACCCCAATTTCAGCCGACACACCCGCCAAGGCAATAAAACCAACGGCCACGGCCACACTCATATTGAAACCAAGCCACCAGACCAACCAAAAGCCGCCAATCAGCGCAAATGGAATGGAGAGCATCACCACCAACGGTGCAACGATGTTCCCAAAATTCAGATATAGCAGTAGAAAGATGACAAACAAAGCAAAGGGTACAACAACGCGCAAACGTTCATTGGCGCGTTCCATGTACTCAAATTGACCCGACCATGCGAGCGTATAACCCGAGGGTAAATCAATCTCTTTCTCAATCAGCTTCTTGGCTCTGGCAACATACCCACCAATATCACTGGTGGTCACATCGACATAAATCCATGCGTTGGGGCGCGCATTTTCCGATTTAATAGAAGGCGGCCCTTGTCGGGTGCTAATCGTTGCCAATTGAGAGAGTGGTATCTGAGCACCTGTCGGTGTCGAAACAAGCACACGCCCCAGTTGCTCTGGGTTATCACGCAATTCACGCGGATAGCGCAAATTGACAGGGTAGCGTTCCAATCCTTCCACCGTCTGGGTGACATTCACCCCACCAATGGCCGACTGAATCACATCCTGTACATCGCCAATAGTCAGCCCATAACGCGCAATCGCATCACGGTTGATATCAAAATCAAAGTAATAACCACCCACCGTACGATCTCCAAAGGCTGATAAGGTATCGGGCAGCTTTTTCAGCACCTGCTCGATTTTTTTAACATTCTCTTCCAGTACGGCCAGATCAGGCCCTGATAACTTAATACCAATCGGAGTCTTGATACCTGTCGAGAGCATATCAATCCGTGTTTTAATCGGATACGTCCAAGCATTGGCGACACCCGGAAATTTAATCGCCTGATCCATTTCATGCATCAAGGCTTTGGTCGTTTTGTCGGGATCGGGCCACTCATCTCTGGGTTTGAGCTGCACAGTGGTTTCCAACATCGATAAGGGTGCTGGATCAGTCGCAGTTTCAACACGCCCCACTTTACCAAACACCGACTTCACTTCGGGAAAGGTTTTTAATATTCTATCCGTCTGCTGCATCAGTTCCTTGGCTTTGGTGATGGATATGCCAGGAAAGGTCGTTGGCATGTAAAACACATCACCTTCATCCAATGGTGGCATAAATTCACTACCAATTTTGGATAACGGATACGCTGTCGCACTCAATAGCAATAGGGCGACTATCACACTTTTCCAACGCCATTGAATGACTTTATCCAAAGCTGGCTTGTGAATAAAACCCAAAAAGCGATTGACGGGATTTTTATCTTCCGCAGGAATTTTCCCGCGTAAAAAATAACCCATTAAAACAGGCACAAGGGTGATGGCTAGAATGGCAGCACCAGCCATAGCGTAGGTCTTGGTGAATGCCAAGGGTGCAAACAAACGGCCTTCTTGTGCTTGCAATGTGAATACAGGCAAAAATGACACCGTAATAATCAGCAAGGAGAAAAACAGGGCAGGGCCCACTTCTCGAGAGGCCGTCCCTACTGCCAACCAACGCTCTTTGGCATTAAGCTCGCTGCCTTTATCGCGTACGGCATGTTCCAAGTGTTTATGTGCATTCTCAATCATCACAATAGCCCCATCAATCATCGCACCAATGGCAATCGCAATACCCCCAAGGCTCATGATATTGGCGTTAATGCCCTGCCATTGCATAATCATAAAGGCGATCAGAATACCCACAGGAAGCGAAAGAATCGCCACCAGTGCCGAACGTGCGTGCAGCAAAAACAACAAGCAAATCAACGAAACAACAATGGACTCTTCAATCAGCTTATCTTTGAGGTTATCCACGGCGCGTTCGATCAAATGACTGCGATCATAAACAGGCACGATTTCCACGCCTTCGGGCAAGCCCTTTGTAAGCTCTTTCAATTTTTCTTTGACGGCATCAATGGTGGCAAGCGCATTGGCTCCGTAACGCATGATAATCACACCACCCGCCACTTCACCCTCACCGTTAAGATCAACCACACCACGGCGCAATTCGGGCCCTAGGTGAACATCGGCAACATCCTGTAAACGAATGGGGGTGCCATTTTTATCCACGCTTATGGCAATCTTTCTTATATCATCCAATGATTTTATATAACCAAGACCACGCACCATAAATTCGGTTTCACCACGCTCAATCAGCCTGCCGCCCACATCGCTATTGCTGCGTTGAATCGCACGTTTCACCTTGGATAGCGGAATATGAAAAGCCTGTAGCGCATTGGGATCCACTTCCACCTGATACTGTTTGACGTAGCCACCAACAGAAGCGACCTCAGATACACCATCCACGGTTTGCAAGGGATAACGCAAATACCAATCCTGAATAGAGCGTAACTGTGAGAGATCGTGTTTACCTGTTTTATCGACCAATGCATATTCAAAGACCCAACCCACACCTGTCGCATCGGGGCCTAAGGTAGGATTGACTTCAGCAGGTAACTTACCGCTCACAAAATTCAGATATTCCAGTACACGGGAACGCGCCCAATACATATCCGTCCCATCTTCAAAGAGAATATAAACGAACGAATAGCCAAAGAAGGAATAACCACGCACCACTTTGGCAAATGGCACAGCTAGCATGGCCGTCGTGAGTGGGTAAGTCACCTGGTCCTCGACCACCTGCGGTGCTTGCCCTTGGTACTCGGTAAACACGATGACCTGCACATCAGATAAATCAGGAATCGCATCCAGTGGTGTATTTTTTACGGCCCAATAGCCTGCGACAATCAGAAAGAGCGTCGCAATCAGTATCAGAAACCTATTTTTCAGTGAACCATCAATAATTGCCTGAATCATGGCTGTTTACTTTTCGCCCCCTTTTTTCATATTCATGCCCTTCATGTCCATACCACCCATATCCATACCGTCCATGCCTTTCATATCCATGCCTTCCATATCCATCGCAGGGCGTGGATCAGCAGGTGTTGGTTTTTTCGCTTCCATCATTTTAGCAGCGGCTTCACGCAATTTAGATTCAGAATCAATCAAGAATTGGGCGCTGGTCACCACTTCCTCACCCGCCTTGACACCCTCAAGAATTTGCACAAGCCCATCTGAGCTGATGCCAAGCTTCACATCACGCGGTTCATACTTACCTGGGCCACGCACCACAAATACGGCATTTCGTGTCCCAGTTCGCAACACAGCTTCGCTCGGAATAACAATCGCATTGATCTGCTTGCTGGCATGAATAGTCACATCGGCGAACATATTGGGTTTCAATTTCATGTCGGGATTTTTAAATTCCAGACGTATCTTGATGGTGCGTGTCTTGGCATTCAAATAAGGGTAAATATAGGTTATTTTACCCGAAAATTTTTCACCAGGTAGGGAAGCAAGTCGCATATCTACCTCATCCCCAAGCTTGATCCATGGCAATTCATATTCATAAACATCCACATACGTCCATACATTGGATAAATCGGCAATCATATAAAGTTCTGTTTGCGGCGTGACAAATTGCCCATCACGGGCACCAATATTGACAACAATGCCATCAAAGGGTGAATGAATGTGTAGAAACTTCATCACCTTGCGCGTTCTCTCTAGTTTTCTAATTTGATGTTCTGGAACATCCAATAGCTCAAGCCTTTCACGTGTGGAACGCAATAAATTCTTTGCACCACGGCGAATATCTGGAAAAGGACTGTTTTTTAATGTTTGCATATTATTCAGAGCCAAGAGATATTCCTCTTGCGTGGATACCAGTTGAGGGGAGTATATGGATAACAGAATTTGATCTTTTTTAACGGGTTCGCCCGTCTCATCCACACGCAACTTGCCAATCCAGCCCTCGGTTTTCGGGTGTAAGCGAGTAATGAGTTTTTCATCATAATCCACACGCCCCACACTTTGCACTTCGCGTGTTAGTGTTTTTCTCTCCGCTAAAGCTGTACGCACGCCAATGTTTTGCACGGTTACAGGATCAATCGTCACCGTACCCGCAGGCTCATTGGAAGACGCTGCGTTATCTGCAAAAACAGGAATATAATCCATGCCCATATTATCTTTGGCTGGTACAGGCGACGTGACCGATGGATTCATCGGATTGCGATAAAACAAAGGTTTTCGTTCAGTTGTTACCTTGCCGCCTTGGCTTTCCAGAGTCACCGATTTATTTTGGGATGAAAACCAGTAGCCACCACCCAAACCCAAGGTTAAAGCAAGTACCGCAATGCCTATGGTATTTTTATTCATCTTCAGTCTCCTTAGAAATCTTTTTACCAACAGCTGCTTCTAAACGTGCCAAACTTTGGTTTGCGCCTGTGAGAGCCTTCCAATACAGCGTTTCGTAGTTATAAAGTGTGATTTGGGAACGAACAAGATTAAGAAAATCCACCTTGTTCACCTGATAGCCTGCCAGCATGGAGTCCACGGTTTGACTCGCTTGTGGAATAATCCCTTCTTTAAATAAGGATGCCTGATCTCTGGTTTTGATAAAATCAGCCAATGCTGTCGAGGCCTCAGCCCAGACTGCTTCGGTTTGGTCTTGTAAGGAAAATTGTTCTTTTGCGACATTTGCTTTCTGTTGGTCAAGGGCGCGATCTTGTTTGGTTGATGTAAAAATGGGTAGATTCAAACTGATACCAATGCTTGCCAAATCTGCTCGAGTTTGTCCATTGGCTGGATTTGTCCCATTACGGATACCCCATCCACCACCCAATTTAAAATCAGGATAGTAATCCAGTTGAGCCAAATCGACTCTTTTTCTCGCAGCACTGATGCGTTCGTTTTGACTGGCAAGCAAGGGGCGATTGTTTACAGCGAGTCGATGTAATTCGATTTCAGTCGGCAGTTTCGGCAATGTTTCCATCACCTTATTCGGCAAGGTAATCGCCAAATAGGTGGCTCGATTCAATAATTTGTTTAAACTGGATGTTGTGTTTTTTCGTGCGCCAACAAGCTGTATGTCCACATCCAGTAGCTTGGAAAGTTCGACCTGAGCGAGCAAAACATCTTGCTGCAAACCCTCACCGACTTTGTACTTGGTTTCGGCAATACGAATGAACTGTCGAAGCAATGCCTGATTGCGTTTAACGATTTCCAAAGCGCGATCCAAATAAAACAGATTCCACCATGCAATATCCACATTACGAAGCAACCTTAGACGGGTTTCGCCCACATCATACAAGGCTGATTCCGCCTCAAATTGTGCGGCTTCTTCTTTGGCTTTAAGTTTACCGGGGAAAGGAATGTCCTGTGACAAACCAAATTTCAACTGCGTCATATTTTCCTGTGTGGTGGAAAACGTATTCACTGGCAGGTTCATCACATCAAAAGAAAGGTGGGGGTCGGGCAATGTCCCTACTTGAGGTGGTATTTGAGCCATTGCTTTGGCTCGACTTGCCATGCTTGCAAGCCCTGAATTATCCTTTAAAGCCATGCCTTCCGCAGCGGCAAGTGTCAGAATATCATGGGCGTGCGGTATGGGTGTATTATCCTGTAATTCTGAATCCACTTGTAATAGCGGAAGATTGGACTCTGCCGCCGAAAGCGATTGGGGGGATAAGCCTATCAAAAAAACAAATGTATATGGGATCAAACCTCTTGAATGTCGCATTCAAGGAACCTCCTACAATGTTCTTTGTGAGGTTGGGGCTAAAAAAGCACGCAACAACACATCACATCATGGCGATGCGATAAAGAGCAGAAGGGGCTAGTTAAATTAAAATACGACGGGTGGTTTGATAAAGAAGGGTGGCACTGTGTGGCGAAGTATATCCATCCGAAGATGCCATGTGTTGCAAAAATGACAGCTCAGATACTTGAGGCAATATAATGATTGCCAACAAAACAGATACTGCGCTATCCGACATCAAGGGAGCATATACTGATACAGCTGATTCAGGTGTATCACAATGGGTACAAGACACATGATGAGCATCAGTATTCACCAGATCATCACTGATAAGAATAGTGTTGCAATGGGCAGTCACAGGCGCAACACGAATCGTTGTATCTGCTTGAGCCGTTGAAATACAGACTGCAGAAACCAATAGTTGCGCAATAAAAAGTACAAGGAATGACTTTGAAAAAGCCAATAGCCATGGTTTATTTTTTTTATTCGAGCGTAACATGCAGCGAATGTTAGAAAGCAAACAAGTGATGGTCAAGCACATCAACAAGCGCGATACAGCATAAAAGCCCCACTTCCACCGCACAAAAATGGGTAGAAGTGGGTCAGTCATTGCGTTTAACGGCGGCTTGTGACTTCCAATAAGTGATAACCAAATTGTGTTTTCACAGGGCCTTCAACCGAACCTACTTCCGCAGAAAAAACCACTTCATCAAATTCAGGTACCATTTGACCAGGGCCAAACTCACCCAAATCACCACCTTGACGGCTTGAAGGACAGCTTGAATTTGCTTTCGCTACATCTGCAAAATCTGCGCCTCCTTCAATGTCAGTTTTTAACTGCAAACATTTTTCTTCTGAATCCACCAAAATATGGCGGGCACATGCTCTTGACATAAATCACCTCTGTTTTTTAAAAGGCGTACTATGCAAATTTATGGGCAATGGTCTAACCCGTTTTTAAAACACACAAAAAAACACCGCTCATCAATACATCCTAAATTCACCAAACCAAGCGTGGTTTACGCGCAGCTTGAGTTTCATCCAAACGTCTACGAATGGGTTTCACAGGCGCATCATGCAGCACTTGTGTATCGCCTGCCTCACATTGTGCAGCGATTTCAAGCATGGCATCGCAGAAACTATCCAAGGTTGTTTTGGATTCGGTTTCAGTCGGCTCAATGAGCATGGCACCATGTACAATGAGCGGAAAATAAATCGTCATCGGATGGAAACCCAAATCAATCAATTGTTTGGCAACATCCAAGGTTTTCACGCCGTGTTTGTTTTGATATTCATCGGTAAGCAAGCACTCATGCTTACACAATCCCTCAAAGGGTACGTGATAAGCATCTTTAAGGCGGTGCAACACATAATTGGCATTGAGAACTGCGTCTTGGGCAATTTTATGCAAATAATTCGCCCCAAAAGCAGCAATATAGGCATGGGCGCGTAGTAAAACCCCAACTTGCCCAATCGAGCCTAAAATCGTTCCACAGGATTGTTCATCGTGTGTTTCAATACGGTATAAATCACCCGCTTTGACAATACGCGGTACAGGTAAATAGGGCGCAAGGGTATCATTCACTACCACAGGCCCTGCCCCCGGACCACCACCGCCATGGGGTGTGGAAAAGGTTTTATGCACATTGATATGCAGGCAATCAATACCCATATCACCTGGACGCGCTACACCAACTAGGGCATTTAAATTCGCACCATCACCGTACACCAAACCGCCTGCATCATGCACCAACTGACAGATTTCTTTGATATCCGACTCAAATGCGCCTGCCGTGTTCGGGTTGGTCATCATCAACGCTGCAACATCATCATCGAGGTGTTTTTTCAACTCCTCCAAATCAATACGACCATCTGCACCCGACTTTAATTCAACACAATGCATACCGCACAAGGCTGCTGAAGCGGGGTTGGTTCCATGTGCTGAATCAGGAACCAGCACTTTCTTGCGATGTTGCTGTCCACGCGCATCAAGGCAGGAACGAATCATCATCAAACCAACCAGTTCGCCATGTGCGCCTGCGGCAGGTTGTAGGGTGACATCAGAAAAGCCTGCAATTTCGCATAACCATGTTTGCAGTTCATGCAATAATGCCAACACACCCTGCACACTATCGACGGGCTGATCAGGGTGAATATTTGCCAGACCAGATAAGCGAACGACCTGCTCATTGACCCGTGGATTGTATTTCATGGTGCAAGATCCAAGTGGATAAAAGCCCGTTTCAATGCCGTGATTCCATTGCGACATGCGCACAAAATGACGCACCGTTTCAGGCTCAGACAAACCAGGGATATTGGCTGATTTCTTACGCGAAAAAGCCTTTAATTCAGCCGAAATATCACCCTGAACACCAGGCAAGCTAATGGCTTCGGCGGCTTCATGGGCATGCTCAAATAATAAAGGTTCTTCATGCTGGATACCGCCAACTGCGGAATAGGTGTTTAAAGTATCATCGACACTCATACCGCCACCTCCAAGGCTGCGATATAATCTTGAATATCAGCCGCTTCAATCATTTCTGTGGTGGTTACCAAAAGATGTTTATGCTCCACCGCATCATTCAACTGCTCAAGTGGAATGCCTGCAAAAATGTCACGCTTACGTGCTTCTTGAAGGAATAAGTCCCGTGTCGCTTGGCTTGAAAAGCTCAATACAGTTTCATGGAAATGTGCGCCTTGTGCAGCAGATACACTGGCAGGCAAAGAAGATATAAGCTTGTGTAAGCCTGCTGCTGAGCGCTGCGCGACTGCTTTCAATCCTTCATCACCCATCAGGGTCATATAAGTCGCCGCCGCCGTACACATCAAACCTTGATTGGAGCAAATATTCGATGTCGCTTTTTCACGGCGAATATGTTGTTCACGGGTCGATAACGTTAATACAAATCCACGTTTTCCATCGGCATCCGAAGTCATCCCACACACACGCCCTGGCATTTGACGAACATATTTTTGTTTGCAGGTGAATAGCCCTAAATGTGGGCCGCCAAAGCCCATTGGAATACCCAAAGATTGCCCTGAACCCACAGCAATATCTGCACCACATTCACCTGGGGATCGAATCAATGCAAAGGCAGTTGCATCAGAGAATACAATCACCATCAGACATTTTGCAGCATCACAAGCAACGCGTAATTCAGCCAAATCATACACCGAACCATAAAAATCAGGATATTGCACCATCACACAGGCCGTTGCCTCATCAATGGCTGCAATCACTTTGCTTAAATCTGTGCCAAAACCATCCTGCTTGTTACCCATAGGCACTTCAATATATTCCCCTTCAAGGCGGGATAAATAATTTTGTGTCACGGAGCGATAACGTGGGTTCACAGAACCTGCCATGACCACTTTGGATTTACGGGTGATACGGCGTGCCATCAACGCTGCTTCAGCCGTTGCCGTTGCCGCCTCATACATCGAAGCATTGGACACATCCATGCCTGTTAAACGCGCAATCATGGTTTGAAATTCAAACAAAGTTTGCAATGTTCCTTGCGAAATTTCAGGCTGATAAGGCGTGTATGCGGTTAAAAACTCACCACGCGAAATAATATAATCCACCACCGCAGGTACAAAATGGTGGTAAGTGCCACCGCCCAAGAAACAACGGGTATTACCAGCATGTCTATTCTGCTCGGATGCTTGGGTAAATTTACGCACAATTGCCGCTTCTGATAAAGCATCAGGCAAGTTTAGTGAGCCTTCTTTAATATGAAACTCACTGGGAATATCAGTAAATAAATCAGACATCGCATCCATGCCCATGCTTTCCAACATGGTCGTGCGATCACTATCTGTATGGGGTAAAAATCTCATGATTCGCTCTCAATTCACAAAAGAAAAAGAGCACAAAAAAGGTAAAGGTTCAAGTATAAGTCTACCGTCATCCCCGAAATCTTTTATCGGGGATCTAATGATTGACCCTCGATACAAGCACTCGAGGGTGACGCGTGTCGATAACCTTATGCCGCCCCATACTTGAACGACTATATAGCTTTGCGCTCTCTATCTGCTTCGTTCATATTTTTATTCTTCTAAAAAAGTGGTATATTCATCATCAGACATCAGTTCATCGCTATGACCCGATATTTTCACTTTGGCAATCCAGCCCGCACCATAAGGCTCGGTATTCACTTTTTCTGGCTCGCCTTCAAGCGTTTCATTCACTTCAATGATTTCACCTGCCACAGGCGCATAAATATCAGAAACTGCTTTCACCGATTCGACCACGGCATAAGCTTCCGCTGCATCCACCTTGCGCCCGATTTCAGGTAACTCAACAAACACAATATCACCCAAGGCTTCTTGAGCATGGTCGCTCACACCAAATGTGGCAATATCACCTTCAATGCGTACCCACTCATGTTCTTTGGTATATTTTAAACCTGCTGGAATACTCATCATGCTCTCCTATTTTTGCACATTGGATCGAACAAATGGCAGCGATGTCCGCTCAGCTGGCACTTGTTTACCACGAATTTCAATGCTGACATTGCCTTCAGTCGCATGTTCAGGCAACACATAAGCCAGTGCCACACCACCAGCCATGGGCGAATGCATACCTGATGTCACTTCACCACTTTCTATGCCATCAACAAACACTTTATAATGTTCGCGTGGTATGCCGCGTTCGGTAAGTTTCAATGCAATCAAACGTTTCTTAGCACCTTCAGTTTTCCGCGCTTTCACGGCATTTCTTCCAATAAAATCACCTTTATCAAGCTTGGTTATCCACATCAACTTGGCTTCAACAGGTGTCACTTTATCGGATATTTCATGTCCATAAAGCGCATAACCCATTTCTGTGCGCAACATATCACGCACCGCCAAGCCAATCGGCACAGCACCCTGCTCTAACAATGCATCCCAAACCTCAACGGCCATCGCATTGGGAATATAAATCTCAAAACCATCTTCACCTGTATAACCTGTGCGTGAAATGATCCCGCCAGAGATGTTTTCAGCGAGCCCAATCTTTCCACGCGCGAACTTGTAATATCCAATACTTTCCAAATTTATTTCGGTCAATGCCTGCAATGTAGCTTGAGCTTTCGCACCTTGTAATGCCAACAATGTTGTTTCATCAGACTCATCGGTAATGCTCACATCAAAATTCACTGCCTCAGCCTGCAAATGCGCCACATCTTTATGGCGATTCACCGCATTGATGCACAAATAATATGCTTTATCATTGATTTTGTAGGTGGTTATATCATCAATAAATGTACCCTGTTCATTCAATAATGCCGAATATTGTACCTGCCCATCAACCAATTTGGCTACATCATTGGTGCTGACATATTGAAGAAATATCAACGCCTCAACGCCTTCAACACGCACTTGCCCCATGTGTGTGATGTCAAAAATACCCGCTGCGCCTTCACGCACCGCTGTATATTCTTTAAGCGCACCATTTTTATACTGCACAGGCAATTCATAACCTGCAAAAGGTACGATTTTACCGCCCAATGCCACATGCGCATCAAACAATGGGGTTTTCAATAAATCAGACATTTATTCTCCGTATGCTGCCAAAGTTGCAGCCATCACGTCTTTATGGGCAAAAGGGATATGAAGGCGACCCAGCACCTCACTCAATGCCAATACACATGTTAAAACATTGTCTTTGCGACACGCATAGCCCATCAAACCAATGCGCCATACTTTACCCGCCATCACACCCAAACCCGCGCCAATTTCCAACTGATAATCTTGCAGTAACATGGCGCGCACTTGGGCATCATTCACGCCATCAGGGATCCGTACCGCATTCAGTTGCGGTAAACGTTCCGATTCAGGCACAACAAAATTCAAACCCAAGCTTTCCAGCCCTGCTTTGAGTGCTTGATGATGGGTTTGATGTCTTGCCCAAGCCTGCTCTAAGCCCTCTTCTTTCAATATCAACAAGGATTCATGCAAGGCATATAGCGCATTGACGGGCGCAGTATGATGATACGCGCGTTTTGCACCTTCCCCCCAATACGCCATGACAAGATTCAAATCCAAAAACCAACTTTGCACCTTGGTTTTACGATGCTTGATGACATCCAAGGCGACCTCATTGAATGAAATGGGCGATAAACCAGGGGTGCAAGAAAGACATTTTTGCGTGCCAGAGTACACGGCATCCACATCCCAATCATCCACATCAAGTGGGCTTCCACCCAATGAAGTCACAGCATCCACAATCGTGAGGCAATCATAACGATGCGCCACCTCACACATGGCTTTGACATCCGTACTCGCGCCTGTTGATGTTTCAGCATGAACAAAAGCCACAAACCTTGCATCGGGATTGGCTTTTAACGCATCTTCCAGCTTTTGAGGGTCACACGCTCGCCCCCACTCATCTTGCACCAACACAGCCTTCGCACCGCAGCGTTCAACATTCTCTTGCATACGCAGACCAAACACACCATTTTGACACACAATCACCGTGTCACCCGCTTCAATCAAATTGACAAAGCACGTTTCCATGCCCGCAGAACCAGGCGCAGACACTGGAATAGTGAGGGTGTTCTTCGTTTGAAACGCATATTGAAGCAACTGTTTGACTTCATCCATCATGGCTACAAACAGTGGATCAAGATGCCCAATGGTGGGGCGAGCCATCGCAGATAAAACACGAGGCGAAACATCCGAAGGTCCTGGTCCCATCAAGGTGCGTTGGGGTGGATAAAAAGAAGCAGTCATGAAGAGGCTTGCACCGAATCATCGCCGACATGTAATTTAAATGCTGTAATCGTATTGGCGAGCAACATGGTAATGGTCATCGGTCCGACACCACCAGGGACTGGTGTAATCCAAGCGGCGCGTTTTGATGCTTCAAAAAAATCTACATCGCCTGTTAGCGAGCCATCTTCACGGCGATGAATTCCCACATCAATCACGGTTGCACCCTTTTTAATCCAAGCCCCTTTAATTAAACCCTGTTTGCCTGCCGCCGCGACCACAATATCCGCACGCTCCACATGGCTTTGTAGATTCTTGGTGAAACGATGGCAAACCGTCACCGTTGCGCCAGCGAGCAATAACTCCATGGCCATGGGGCGACCCACAATATTCGATGCCCCGACAATCACCGCTTCTTTACCGTGTAAATCTTGCCCTGTTTCTTCAAGCAACTTCATGCAGCCATAGGGTGTACAAGAGCGAAGCGCAGGCTGACGCACCGTTAAACAACCGACATTGTAGGGATGAAAACCATCCACATCTTTACTCGGATCAATGGCACTTAAAATCGCATTGGTATCAATATGTTCAGGTACAGGCAGCTGCACCAACACACCATCAACTTTCGGGTCGGCATTCAATTCACCAATCAAACCCAATAAGTGTTGTTGCGTGGTCTCGGCATCCAACTCATAAGAAAAAGACGCAATACCCACTTTTTCACAGCCTATTTTTTTATTTTTAACATACACATGGGATGCAGGATCATTGCCGACAATAATGACAGCCAAACCAGGGGCGCGACCATGTGTGTCTTTGAGTTGGGTGCTTTCATCACGCATGGCGGTACGCATACGTGCGGCAAGTGCCTTACCATCAAGAATTTGAGCAGAAGTTGTTGGATTCATGCCCGCATTGTGGCAAGGGCTTTTGATTTGCGCAAACGCTTACACCACTGGCGCACGCTTACCACTCAATTGCTTCTCAACCAGCAACCTCAACATCTCAGGAGAAAATGGTTTTTCAACAAAGCTTAATGGATGAGCAGAGGACTCTATCGAATCCTCCATAAAATGCGTCTGCATGTAGATTTCTGTATAACCTGACAAAATAACCACTGGAATATGAGAGGCAAATGCTTGCATATGATGATAAAACTGTTTTCCATTCATCCTTGGCATGGTCATATCCAACAACACCAAACTCACATCATTCAGATGATCCTGAAGCACATCCAAACCTTCAACACCATCTTTTGCAAGCAGCACATTCAGTTTCATATCTTCCAAAATACACGCACTCAGTTCGCGGATCGCATCCTCATCATCAATAGACATCTTTCCTAAATAAACCCATATCTCATATTGACTAAAGCCGCCACGACCCGCCAATTTAAGCCATAGTTTTTGTGTTTCCCCCGATATACCTCTTTGACTATTCTGAATATTTTACAAAATCGGTGGCTCTTTTGAAAATCAAGTGGGTAAGCAAAATTTATTGACCTTGGAAAAGTCCAACTTTCCAGTCATTAGGTAAGCCATCGTTTTGAAATGTTCAAATTTGTATCCACGTGCTTTACGTTTTGCGGCTTGTAATACCG